>CAZOYJ010000040.1:0-20914 GCA_964583905.1 uncultured Roseivirgaceae bacterium | reverse complement strand
ATGCATTTCTTGCTGCCGGCCATGTTTGTACAATCATGGGTTACAACGAATACGATCCGATTGCCGAAAAATACCACGTACCGATTGTGGTTACCGGCTTTGAACCGATTGATTTATTGCAAGGTATTTATATGGCGATAAAGCAACTTGAACAGGGCGAGGCAAAGGTGGAGAATCAGTATATTCGCTATGTGCAACGCGAAGGAAACCTTCATGCCCGCCAAACAATCGATGAGGTGTTTGCTGTGAGCGATCGGGAGTGGCGTGGCATAGGCACTATTCCAAACAGTGGTTGGGAAGTAAATGAAACCTACAGGCAGTATGATGCACGAAATAAATTCAGCCTGAGCAAAAGTGTATCGGAAGACAACACCACGTGCATCGCAGGTGAAATCATGAAAGGAAAAAAGAAACCATTTGATTGTCCGCATTTTGGCGAAGGCTGTACTCCTGAAAGACCGCTTGGCTCACCGATGGTTTCATCCGAAGGCGCCTGTGCAGCCTACTATCATTTTTCACAAGCTGAGGTGTTGCAATCGTGAGCAAACAAAAACTTTCTGTTCAGTTAAATTGTCCGTTACCTAAGCTTGACTTCGATGTAATCACGCTTGGCCACGGAAGCGGGGGCGTATTAACGCATCGCCTGTTGAACGCAGGTGTGTTCAACATACTTAAGAACGATAAGCTCAACGAGCAACATGATGGAGCCACTCTACAGTTCAATGGCCCTGTTGCGTTCACTACAGATAGTTATGTGATTACGCCTATTTTTTTCCCCGGAGGAAATATTGGTGAGCTTTCGGTAAATGGATCGGTGAATGATCTGGCCATGTGTGGCGCCATACCGGAGTATCTTTCGCTCAGTTTCATTCTGGAAGAAGGCTTGCGCATGGAAGAATTTTGGGAAGTTTTGGTTGGCATAAAAAAAGCAAGCGAAGCGGCCGGTGTGCCGATTGTTACAGGCGACACTAAAGTCGTGGATAAAGGCAAAGGTGATAAAGTGTTTATTAATACCACCGGCCTTGGCCGACTTCATCCAAAAGCAAACATTCATGCCAACCGTGTTAAACCCGGAGATAAAATTTTGGTGAGCGGACCTGTTGCAAAACATGGGGTGGCCATACTTTCTGTGCGACAAGGTTTGGAGTTTGAAACCACAATCACCAGCGATACCCAATCCCTGCACCGACAAGTATTGAAACTGTTAGATGTATTCGGAGAAGACCTTAAATTTCTACGCGATCCTACACGTGGAGGTGTGGCAACAGTGTTGAATGAACTGGCCGCACAATCAGGACATGGTGTAGAAATTATTCAAAAGGATATTCCGTTAAGCGAGCAAGTAGAAGGCGCTTGTGAATTACTAGGCCTTGATCCACTGTATGTTGCTAATGAAGGAATTTTTATTGCCGTGGTGTCTGAACGCACCTCCGATAAGGCGTTGGAGATACTGAAAAGCTTTGATCCGTCTGCTTCGATTATCGGATCAGTCACCACCGATCATCCACAACAGGTTATTCAACTCAGCCGGATTGGTGGAAGGCGAATTGTGAGCATGCTGCCCGGGGAGCAGTTGCCCAGGATCTGTTGAGGTTATTTGCCCGGCACTCAACCTTATTATTTTACTGGAACGCAGTTTTTTGCCCTGCCTGAACTCCATTTAGATTGTGTTTTTAATAGTCAGATAAGATTTAACCAACGGTCATTTGCTGGCCCGATAAACTTTTTTTACATTCGGTATTCATTGCCCCACTTATGCCACGTTTTTTGGTTTCCCTCACACTCATTTTTTGGGCATGCAGCATTGTTGAAAATTCCGACATTACTTCCGAAGAGGAGTTGCGAAAATTGAAAATACAATCCATTACCATCAACCAATCGCTGAACAGCGGTAATCTGGTAAAAACCGCTTCTGTACTCGATGAGTCCGTTGATTTCAGTACAACGCTTGGTCAGATCAAAAGACGGGTGCGCATTGCCTGGCCTGCCGTTGAAACTAATTCAAAATTCAAATTTCACAGCGGAGTAACCTCAAACATTGAAATCCGGTTCTTGTTTGGTTCAGACGGGCAGATCCGGTATGCTTATGTGTCAAGTGGAGGTGTTGATTATGAGGTCTATTCCTTTGGATACGATTCATCGGGCAAGATCAAGTCAATCGTAACGAGCATTTCACAAAATGGGGTAGACTTTATTAAAACCAACGATCAGTTTGATCCGCCCGGAAGTTTTTTTGCCATTCGCGGTTCAGAAGATCCCCTGAAGCGGGGCGTGTTAGGAGGGAATCCGCAGTATATAAATGAGTGCACGTTCAAGGAGTTATATCGATTTAACTGGAATCCGGTTTCAGAAACTTTTGGCGGAACCAAGCAATACAACTATTGTGGTAGAGACAATTTTTACATAGATCCGTCTGGTCAGACAGCCGACTTCTATGTGATCGGAGATATCCTGATCGAACAAGTCTACATCGGCAACAGCAAGACGCCAGCCGATGTTGTGTGCTGCAACGACACCTATTATTTTCATCCCTATTTGTTCATCCCCGTGGATTATGAATACCGGATTATGTACGCACCCGATTGGTGGGTGGAGAGCGGAGAGTCTACACCGGGTAAAGATGAAAGCGTTCAATTGAAATTTGTGTATGGGGCTGAATAGAATATTTCTTGTAATACTTAGCGTCTCGGGTGCCTGGGCCGTTCATGCACAACTGCCATCCCTGGATGTGCAGGTAAAAACGGGCGTTACCATTATTGACGATATGCGCGACCGACACAATAACCTGTATAAATACATATCCCCGGTATGGCATGGCGAGTTGAACTGGAATGTTTCCCAATATGTGGCTTTGGGTGGATTTGTGGCTCAGGGTTTTGGCGGAGAAACAAGATTTGAAGGCGAGTATGGAAGCGGAAATACATTTTACAACTCCCAACACTTGGCCTATGGCGGAAAAGTGAGATTATCTTCCGGGAGAAAACCACGCCTCCGGCCCTTTGGCGAAATCAATTACGGAAAGTTTGAGATGTACATCGATCACGACACCTACCGAAAGTCAACGACCACAAATTTTTGGGGGTGGACATTAGGTTTGATGATCCGTGTAAACAGCCGACTGTATCTGGTTATTCCACAAGTTTCTTTCCGGTTTCGTTCCGATAAATTTTTCTTCGAAGTCCCTGATGATTTTATGATGAGCAGCTACCCGCCTGTTATTGATGTTACCGGAGGTCTGAGTTACAATTTCGGAAAAAAGAAGTAACGGTATGAGGGCGTTCACCTTTTTACTGATTGTGGGTTGCGCTTCCGCGCTTGCGCAGAATGATCAGCGGGTGAGTATTAGTGTGAAGGGCGCCACGGCAATGGGCTTTTCACCCGATAACCAATATTTATTGATCGCCAGGGGTAACAGGCCGCAGCTGTATCATGCCGGCAACGATACCCGTATCAAAGAATTTATTGCTGAGCATACCCGCGATATCCTGGATATTACTTTTAACCGGGCCGGAAATTTACTGCTTACAGCCAGCGCTGATAAAACAGTAAAGCTTTGGCAGGTTCCGGAGGGTACTATTCTGTACACTTACAGGGGCCTTCCTGAATCCGTTATCGGAGTTCGATTTGTCCAGAACGAACAAACCATCATCGCGATAAGCGAAAACGGAACATTGACTGCGTGGGAGCGCACTTCAGGAAAACAGTTGTTTAGCAAAAGGGAATTTCAAAAACCGGTTCGCGCGTTTGATGTGTCGCGCGATGGAAAATATGTTGCAGTCGGTGGAGCTGATCGGGTAATTCATATCTATGAGGCATCAACCGGTGGATTGATTAAAAAACTGGAAGGGCATACAGACTGGGTACGATCGCTGGCTTTTTCACCCGATGGTAAAACACTCGCCTCGGGCGGTGATGATAAGCGGGTTATTGTATGGGATACAGACAGCGGAGCGAAAGGCAATGAATTTCAGCAAAAGGGTTGGGTGTATGATCTTGAATTTAGCAGCGATGGCAAATACCTGGGCATGGCCCTTGAGAAAAATGCCATTCATTTCTATACGGTGGCTACCGGGGCCTTAACCTTGAAGCTGGATGATTTTAAAGCTCCGGTGTTGGAGTTGGCCTTGAACCCGAACGGACGGCAAGTGGCGAGCGTGGAAGAATTCGGAACAGAGGTTACGCTTTCGGCCATTACATCGCTCAATATCGTTCCGGTAGTTTTTCATAAAGATGATAAGGATACCTCAGCACCGTTGGTGTTGATCTCAAATCCCCCCAACATCATCGACAACAAAGTAATACTCTATACCGACCTGATTGATTTGCGGGGCGTTGTTTCAGATGAAAGCGGAGTCCGGTCACTGAAGATCAACGGCATAGAAACCCCCGTCCGGCAAAATGGAAATTTTATTATCAACATTCCGCTGGCTCCGGGCGATAATTTCGTCACGATGGAAATAACCGATGTGAACGACAACATCGCACTAAAGAAATTTGTCATTGTTCGGAAGAGCACAGAGGGCGAGCCGTACCAGGGAATAAAAGCCACCAATCATCTTTTTGTTGTCGGCATTAATAATTACCGGCACTGGCCTCATTTGAATAATGCTGTTAAAGATGCGAACGACCTGGTTTCGGTTATGCTTAATCAGTATACCTTTGATTTTTCCAACGTCACCATCCTGCGCGATGAACAGGCAACCCGAAACAATATTTACGGTGGTCTTCGCAGCCTGATTGAAAAAGTCGGACCGAAAGACAACCTGATCGTTTACTTTTCCGGACACGGCCACTTTGATCCCGTGCTGAACGAAGGTTACTGGATTCCCATAGAAGCGGACGCCAACGCAACCGGTGAGTACATTTCCAATTCCGATATTCTGAAAATCCTGGGCGCGATTAATTCCCAGCACACCTTTCTTATTGCTGATGCGTGTTTCTCAGGAGCGCTTTTTACCGATTCGCGCAGGGGCTATACCGACCAGGTAGAAAAATTCAGGTCGCGCTGGGGTTTGGCTTCCGGCCGACTGGAAACTGTTTCTGACGGAGAAGCCGGAACCAACAGCCCGTTTGCCAAGCGGCTGCTTCAGTTTCTGAAAGAAAATGAAAAAGAAAAATTTCCGGTTTCGGAGCTGGTGCAATACGTGAAAACCCAGGTAGCTGACGACACCAACCAAACCCCTATTGGCAATCCGCTCAAAGCCCTGGGAGACGAAGGTGGAGAACTGGTGTTTTACAGAAAGAAAAACTAAAGCGGTTACAGCATTCGGAAATAAGCCCGCCTAAGCCAGAGCTCAAAAAGCGGATCCATAAACACAGGCTCGGCTTCGCTGAAATCGATCCCCGGTTGTATTCAAATTGAGTCGTCATCTCACAAACTTGCGACACACAAGTATGTGTGCTAAAAAACCTCCACATTAAGTATGCATGCATAACAAATTTTGCTATATTGAAGTCCTTTTGGGTATTTATGAAGCGGGAAGAAACTATAGACTACCACATCCGTTCGGCCTGGCTGGCCATTGCCCGCATGTATAATCAGCAGGCGGCAAAGCACAATGCAACCATGGCCGAGGGTTTTGTATTGCTCAACATTGATGAAGAAGGAACGCCCGCCACTAAAATAGCACCGCTTATGGGCCTTGAACCCAGGAGCCTTACACGCTTACTCAAATCGATGGAAGAACGCGGGGCTATTTACCGAAAGGTGGATGATAATGATAAGCGTTCCGTCCGGATATTTTTAACGGAAGAAGGGAAGAAAGCCCGTGCGCGTTCGCGCGATACCGTGCTTCGGTTTAATGAAGTAATTCGTGAAGAAATTTCTGAAGAGAAACTGAATGTTTTTTTCGAAGTGATTCAACAGGTTAACAAAATCATTGAACGAAATAATATTTACGAAGCAGTAAAGAACTAACTTAATTCCATCAACATAAATTAAGATGAAACGATCTATCCGCAAAGTTGCCGTTCTCGGTTCTGGTGTCATGGGTTCTTCCATTGCCTGTCACTTCGCCAACATTGGTTGCGAGGTGTTGCTGCTCGACATCGCACCCAAAGAACTTACTGAAGAAGAAAAAGCCAGAGGCCTTACGCTTGATAACAAAGCCGTGAAGAACAGAATTGTTCAGTCTTCCTTTGATAAGTGTGTGAAGTCTTCACCTGGCCCGTTATACAGCAAGAAATTTATTTCTCGAATCTCGTTGGGGAACTTTGATGATGATCTGCCGAAGATTAAAAACTACGACTGGACGATTGAAGTAGTCGTAGAAAATCTCGATATCAAAAAGAAAGTTTACGAACAAGTTGAGAAGTACAGAACACCCGGAACGCTCATTACTTCTAACACTTCGGGCATCCCCATTCACCTCATGGCCGAGGGCCGTAGTGATGATTTTAAGAAGCATTTTGCGGGTACACACTTCTTCAATCCGCCCCGCTACCTGCGCTTGTTCGAGGTAATCCCTACGCCCGACACCAATCCGGAGATCACCAAATTTTTACTCCATTATGGTGATCTGTACCTGGGTAAAGTTTCAGTGCTATGTAAAGACACCCCCGCCTTCATCGGAAACCGGGTTGGTGTATGGGGGTTGTTGAAGGTGATCGACTCCATGCAGAAATACGACCTGAATGTAGATGAAGTAGACAAATTAACCGGCCCCGTAATCGGCAGGCCAAAGTCGGCTACGTTCCGAACCTCAGATGTTGTTGGTTTGGATACGTTGGTGAAAGTAGCCAACAATTTGTATGCAGGTTTACCGAACGATGAAGGCCGCGAAATTTTCAAGCTTCCGGATGTGGTTAACAAACTCGATCAGAACAAATGGCTTGGCGATAAAACCGGTCAGGGTTTTTATAAGAAATCAAAAGATGCAAAAGGCAAAACCGAAATTCTTACCCTCGATTTAAAAACACTCGAGTACAAGCCAAAGGCAAAAGCAAAGTTTGCCACGCTCGAAACCACGAAGACGATCGACAACTTGAGAGATCGTTTTAAAGTTTTGTTAGCGGGCAAAGACAAAGCCGGAGAATTTTACCGCGATTGTTTTTACGGATTGTTTCAATATGCCTCGAACCGGATTCCCGAAATCAGCGATGAACTTTTCCGCATTGATGATGCTGTGTGCGCAGGCTTCGGTTGGGAACTCGGACCGTTCGACACCTGGGATGCGTTGGGCGTAGAGAAAACCGTTCAGGCCATGGAGGGCATGAACTACAAACCCGCACAATGGGTGTACGACATGCTCGCGGCCGGCAACAAATCCTTCTATAAAGTTGAAGGCGGTCAGCGTCAGTATTACGACATTCCTACCAAATCCTACAAAGTAATTCCCGGCAAGGAGGCCTTTATCATTCTCGAAAACCTTAGTGATAAAATCGTTTGGAAAAATGCCGAGAGCAAAGTCACTGATTTGGGCGATGGGGTGATCAACTTCTCCTGGAGCAGTAAAAGCTATACACTCGGCAGTGCAGTTATCGAAGGGCTGAACAAGGCAATAGATTTAGCTGAAAAGGACTATCGCGGTCTTGTAGTAGGCCATCAGGGCCCCGATTTCTCACTTGGGGCCAATTTAGGACTGGTTTTCATGTATGCCATCGAGCAGGATTATGACGAAATCGACTTTATGGTTCGGGCCTTTCAAACCTCTGTTATGCGGTTGCGCTATTCGTCCGTTCCGGTGG
Organism: uncultured Roseivirgaceae bacterium; assembly: GCA_964583905.1. GTDB lineage: Bacteria > Bacteroidota > Bacteroidia > Cytophagales > Cyclobacteriaceae > UBA2336. The sequence goes on along the minus strand of CAZOYJ010000040.1, from coordinate 13,228 downwards.
TGGTGGCCCCAATGGGCCGTACCCTGGGCGGTGGCTGCGAAATGACCATGCATGCCGATGTGGCGGTGGCAGCCGCTGAAACGTATATCGGGTTGGTTGAAGTTGGCGTTGGCCTGATTCCGGGTGGAGGCGGAACAAAAGAATTCACCAAGCGCATCAGCGATCGGTTTCTGGAAGGCGATGCCGAGATGAATGCACTCCAAAGTGCGTTCATGAATATTGCTACAGCGAAAGTGGCGCTTTCGGCAGAAGAAGCGCGCGAGATGGGTGTGCTGCGTGATCTGGACAGAATTACCGTTAACAAAGACCGGCAAATTCTTGATGCAAAGTCTGCGGTAATCGAATTGGCTGATGCCGGTTACACCATGCCCGTGCAGGCGAGGAACATCCGCGTATTAGGACAAAGCGGGATGGCGCTGTTTGCCGCTGGCGTGAACGGCATGAAGATGGGCGGCTACATTTCTGATCATGATATGAAAATTGCCATGAAAATCGCCAACATCATGTGTGGCGGTGATCTGAGTTATGCGCAGGAAGTAAGCGAACAATATTTATTGGATCTCGAACGCGAAGCATTTGTTTCGCTGTGCGGAGAGCGGAAGACGCTGGAGAGGATACAGAGTATTTTGACCGGAGGGAAACCATTACGAAACTAAGTAGGCAGTAGGCAAATGCAGTAGGCAAGCGGTACAATGCAAACTATGAATTCAAATCAAAGTTTCAGGAGTTTAACAGTTTACAAAAAAGCATTTGCGCTTGCTATGGAAATTTTTGAGGTGTCGAAAACATTTCCAAAGGAAGAACGATACTCGCTTACCGATCAAATCAGAAGATCGTCCCGTGCAGTTTGTTCGTGCATCGCTGAAGCATACCGCAAACGGGATTATCCGGCTTATTTTGTCAGCAAATCATCAGACGGTGATATGGAGAACAGTGAAACACAGGTCTGGCTTGATTTTTCTTTCGCCTGCAACTACATCAACGACATCAAGCATCAGGATTTGATATCAAAATCTGAAGAGGTTGGAAAGATGCTGAACCACATGGTTGAGCATCCTGAAAAATATACAAGGGTGAAATCAAAAAAAGAAAAGTAGAAATAGACAGTACCCAATTGCCTACTGCATTTGCCTACTGCCTACTTATACCTTGATAGAACGATAACATTAAACAACAAAGATATGGACGCATACATCATAGCCGGTTATCGCACCGGAGTTGGAAAAGCAAAAAAGGGTGGCTTTCGTTTTACCAGGCCGGATGATCTCGCGGCAGAGGTGATCAAGCATCTGGTTAAATCCGTTCCCGGACTGGAAAACAACATGGTTGACGATCTGATTGTCGGCAATGCAGTACCCGAAGCCGAACAAGGCATGCAGATGGGAAGAATGATTTCACTGCTTGCCTTGGGGATCGATACACCGGGTATGGTAGTGAACCGTTACTGTGGTTCCGGATTGGAAACCATCGCGATAGCCAGTCAGCGTATCCAGGCCGGCATGGCCGATGTGATTATTGCGGGGGGTACCGAGTCGATGTCGTTGGTACCTGTGATGGGCTTTAAAACAGCACTCAATTATAAGATTGCAACTGAAAATCCAACCTATTACACCAGCATGGGCCTGACGGCCGAAGAGGTTTCCAAACAATTCAACATCACCCGCGAAGAGCAAGATCAGTTTTCATATGAATCGCACATGAAAGCTGCCGCGGCATGGAAGGATGGGAAGTTCAAAGATGAAGTTGTGCCCATTACAGTAAAAGAAGTATATGTTGACGAGAACATGAAAAAGAAAACCCGCGAGTTTGTGGTGGCTACGGATGAAGGCATTCGTGCTGACACAACGGTTGAGGGTCTTTCAAAGTTAAAGCCTGTGTTTGCAATGGGCGGAACAGTAACCGCGGGTAACTCTTCACAAACTTCTGATGGCGCTGCTTTCGTAGTGGTGATGAGTGAACGGATGGTGAAGCAGCTAAATGTAAAACCCATTGCCCGCATGGTAAGCTACGCCACAGCAGGAGTTGATCCGCGCATTATGGGTATCGGTCCGGTGGCGGCTATTCCGAAGGCGTTAAAACTTGCCGGTAAAAAACTGGATGATATTGATTTGATCGAATTGAACGAAGCTTTTGCCGCACAATCCTTAGCGGTAGTAAAAGAATTGGGCATTGATCGCGCAAAGCTGAATGTGAATGGAGGCGCCATAGCCGTTGGCCATCCGCTCGGTTCATCCGGGGCGCGCTTGTCGGTGCAATTATTTAATGAATTGCGTAGGCAGAATAAGAAGTACGGCATGGTTACCGCATGCGTAGGAGGAGGACAAGGCGTGGCGGGGATTTATGAGTTATTGAATTGAAAGTAGGCAATAGGCAAGGACTATCCCATTGCCTACTGCCTACTTCTGGATTATAGAAACAAAAATTTAAAAGAGCAGAACAATGGCAACCGAAGTAGCAACCAAAAATGCAATTAAAGGAGGAGAATTCCTGATTCGCGAAACCCAAGCAAATGAAATCTTTATACCCGAAGAATTCAATGAAGAGCAGTTGATGATCAAACAACAGTGTGATGACTTTCTGCAAAAGGAAGTATATCCAAAGCTGGATGAGATTGATTCCATGCAGCATCCGGAGTTGATGCCATCGCTGTTGGATAAAGCCGGTGAACTGGGCATGTTGGGCATTTCTGTGCCCCAGGAGTACGGGGGTTTTGGTATGGACTTTAACACCGCCATGCTGGCGGCAGAGGTACTGGGCGCAGGGCATTCGTTTGCCGTGGCCATCTCCGCGCACACGGGCATCGGCACACTGCCTATTCTTTATTATGGTAATGAAGCCCAAAAGAAAAAATACATTCCCAAACTGGCTACCGGTGAATGGAAAGCTGCTTACTGCTTAACCGAACCCGACTCAGGATCAGATGCCAATTCGGGTAAAACAAAAGCAACGCTTAACGCGGATGGTAAACACTATGTTATCAATGGCCAAAAGATGTGGATTACCAACGGTGGGTTTGCCGATGTGTATGTGGTGTTTGCCAAGATTGATAACGATAAAAATCTAAGTGCTTTCATTGTAGAGAAAACATTTGGTGGCATCACCATGAATGAAGAGGAGAAAAAGATGGGTATTAAAGGATCGTCAACCCGCCAGATTTTCTTTAACGATTGCAAGGTACCGGTGGAGAACTTATTGAGTGAGCGGGAGAATGGATTTAAAATCGCGGTAAATATTTTGAACATCGGGAGGATTAAACTCGGTGTGGCGGCTGTTGGCGGCAGCAAGATGTGTATCACGAAGGCCATAACGTATGCCAACGAGCGGAAGCAATTCGGAACCTCTATCTCCAGCTTCGGGGCGATTAAATATAAAATTGCCGAGGTGTGCACACGGATATTTGCTTCTGAATCGGCTCACTACCGGGCCAGCCAGAATATTGATGATGCCTATAATGCCTTTGTGGCTGGCGGAATGGAGCCGGGCAAAGCCCGGTTAAAAGCCCTGGAGGAGTTTGCGATTGAGTGTGCCATTTTGAAAGTTCACGGATCGGAAGTTCTGGATTATTCAGTGGATGAAGGCGTTCAGATTTATGGAGGCATGGGCTTTTCAGCCGAAGGCCCGATGGATCGCGCCTATCGCGATGCGCGCATCAACCGGATCTTTGAGGGTACCAACGAAATCAACCGCCTGCTTACCATTGACATGTTGTTAAAGCGTGCCATGAAAGGTTCGATCGATCTGATGACGCCAGCCATGGCCGTTCAGAAGGAGCTGATGTCGATTCCTGATTTTGGCGCAAGCGAAGAAGAAGGAGTTTTTGTGAAGGAGAAAAAAGTGCTGAATAACCTGAAGAAAGCCGGACTGATGGTAGCCGGTGCGGCCGTTCAGAAATTCATGATGAAACTTTCTGAAGAGCAGGAAATTCTGATGAACCTGGCCGATATGTTAATTGAGGGTTATGTAGCAGAGTCCACCTTATTGCGGGTTGAGAAACTTATTGGTCAGCGGGGCGAAAAGGCCTGCGAATTGCAAAAAGAAATGGCCTTGATCTACCTGCACCAGGCGGTGAACAAAGCGGCTGCTGCCGGACGTGAAGCCATTACTTCATTTGCCGATGGGGATGAACAGCGTTTAATGCTGATGGGACTGAAACGGTTCACCAAGATCGACCCGTATAACCTCAAAGATGCCAGAAGAAAAGTAGCCGACTACGCCATTGAAAAAGGGGCGTATCCATTCTAAAAGCGTACACATAAATTGTTCAAATCTGAACAAGGCCTGAAATTGTCCGAGCCTTTTCTTTTCCATCTGGCTCAAAATCATCGGTTGATGAAACTGGAAGGATTTTTGAAACTGAATGAGTAAATAGATTAGACAATGGCCAAATCATCTTCACTGCCTACAGTTTTACTGGTTCTGCTTGTGTTCATTACGTTTCCAATCTGGGTTGGAATTGCCGGTGGTATCTTCGGATTGTTTGCCGGATTGTTGGGCGCGCTGGTTGGAATTTTTGCCGGAATCTTTGGAATACTTGGAGCAGTTTTGGGCGCAGTATTTGGCGCTATTGGTGAAGTTTTCAGTTGGATATTTGGTGGGTTTTACTGGGATTATTATCCACACATTCGATTCCCAAAACCAACAACTTTACTTGTGATTATTCTGGTCATTGCCCTAATCGTGCGATCACGGAACAAGGAAGTCAGGAAGTAGGATGCTTGTGGTACAAGGCCGGATTCAAAAAATAATGACTATAAACCGGATATCTTTTCAAAGCCTTTAATTCGGGCCGCTTTCCTTCTGCAAATTCTATTTTGTAATAAAACTCAAACCCCTTTTCAACACGTACATCTTTACGGATCATGTACCACTCTTTATCGTAGGGATTAAGCACCTTTACCTCTATTTTAAATAGCCCGGGGTTGCTTTTAATGCGCACAAACTTTTCTGGAACCTTGTTAAAAAGCTTCCCATTCACATACACCTGCATGGAGGAACTTTTATCTGTTTGAATAGCAATGGTAGAGGAGTAGGCGCTTGCCGAAAGGGCCACTGAAATCAGAACAAAACTCAACATCAACCGCTTCATAAGTCTTTCTTTTACATCCGTATTGCTGCAACCTTCATGCCAGCAAGTACAACCACCTTCTTTAACGTCAACATCCCGTTTATGTTGACCAAACGTCTCATTTTAAATAAAAACAAACCCCTTTCGGGTCAATTAAATCTATCGCATGGTTTTTTTCATACCCGAAATGAAGTTGTTTAGCGCTTGTTGCCAGGTAACATCGGCATCCCACCTGGTACCCAGGTAAACGTTGTTGAACTGAATTTGCCGGGTATAGAATTTAAAAACAGGGGTGTCGGAGGGGATGGTTTTAATTCGTTCGGCACCGTTATCGAAGGAAATGGAGACAAAAGCAGTTTCACCGGGGTTGACCTCATACCCCAGCAGTTGTTTAGCCACCGGTCCGCGTGAATACACAAAACGTAAAATGTAAAAGTAACCTTGCCTTCGTAGGTCGGGTTCAGGTATGGTGCTTTCAACCATACCATACTTAAACGGATAAGTTTTCATAATTTCTTCAAGCTCCCGATCCAGCGCCTCATCGCCAAATTTCTGAACCGCCAGCCGATCCACTTTCAAGTCGGAAGCAAACGCCTCGGTTCTTCGGCCTTCAATAACCGGAATCACGAGATCGGTTTCGGGCACATCGTTGATCAGCATATTTTGTTTTTTATAGGTGTTGAGCGCGGTGCTGTAAAGTATCCGCAGTGCTTCCGGAAGTTTTTCGTGTTGCGCCCTCCATACTGCCTTGACGGGATCAATTATCTTTTGATCACCGGAATACAGACAGGTAGTTATCCGGAAGGCCGAAGGCATTTTTTCAACGATTACAAAATTGTCGATTTCGCGCTTTGAAAAGTACTGATTAAAAGCCAGTGTAACATCCGCGCCCGCAAAAACCCGGTCTGTTTCGAAATAAGCAATGGCATCAATGCCGGTTTGCACGAGTTGATCATGAATAGTATTTACTTCCTTTGGCGTGAGATTGGAGGTGTACAGTACCACGGTACGCGCACTTAAAATTTTTTCAGGTAATGCACCTCCTTCCACAAGACTTTCAAGAATGGCGGAGGCGGGCTGGTAAGCCTGACCCAAGACGCATACCGAAGAAAGAACAAGGGCAACAACTAATTTCATCTTCAGCAATAACGAAAAAATCTGCATTCTATTTTTATGGATTAATAGATACCAAGGTAAAATCCATCCGGGCTTACCTTAACCGGGAATGTCTTCAGATCTGCCGATCGCGAGGCACACTCCCTTCCCGATTGAAGATCGAACCGATAGTTGTGCCACGGACAAACGATTTCACCCAGGTAATTGACCGATCCTTTACTAAGCGATTCGCCATTGTGTGAACAAATATCCTGCACAGCATAAAACGATTCGTTCCGCATCACCAGGCAGATCCGAAGGCCATGAACAATCAACAACTGGGGCTTATCCACGCGCAGTTTTTGTCTGGCCTCCTCCGCTCCCGAAAAAACTCTTACCCACTGCATAAATCGTGTTTGGCGAAGATCACCTTTTTTCTACCTTGATTCAAATTAACCGGATGCCCCAATGAAAAACTTTTCCACCTTAATTTTTATTATCCTCACCTTTCCGGCAATTGCCCAGGTAAACTCAAAATTACAAGCGAAAGTTGATCAAATGGTAGTTGCCATTGAACCCCGCATGATTGAGTGGAGGAGAGACTTTCATCAACATCCGGAATTATCCAATCGCGAATTTAAAACAGCCGCAAAAGTGGCCGAACATCTAAAAGCATTGGGCCTTGAAGTGCAAACAGGCATTGCCCATACCGGAGTGGTAGGAATTTTAAAAGGCGCCAAACCGGGTCCGGTTATCGCCTTGCGTGCCGATATGGATGCCCTTCCGGTAACGGAGCGCAACAGTTTACCTTTTGCATCAAAGGAAAAGACGATTTTCAACGGCCAGGAAACCGGAGTTATGCATGCCTGCGGCCACGATACCCATGTGGCGATAGTAATGGCAGTTGCTGAGATCTTATCAAAACATAAAAGCGAGCTTAAAGGCACGGTTAAATTTATTTTTCAGCCCGCAGAAGAGGGGCCGCCTGCAGGCGAAGCGGGCGGAGCGGATTTGATGGTTAAAGAAGGTGTGCTCGATAACCCTAAAGTTGATGTGATCTTCGGCATGCACATTCAATCGATTTCTCCTTTAGGCAGAATTACGTACCGGCCAGCTGGATTAATGGCCGCCTCCGATTGGTTTTCCATCAAAGTAAAAGGCGTGCAGTCGCATGGCTCGGCCCCGTGGATGGGCGTTGATCCGATTGTAGTTTCGGCACAAATCATCAACGGACTTCAAACCATCGTCAGCCGGCAATCGGAGCTCACCAAAGAAGCAGCGGTAATAACTGTTGGCCGGTTTCAGGCGGGCATTCGGGAAAACATAATTCCGGAAGAAGCATTTATGGCCGGAACCATTCGCACGCTGGATGATGACATGCAGCGGATAATTCACGAGAAAATAAAACTAACCGCCACTAAGATTGCGGAAAGCGCAGGCGCTACTGCCGAAGTAGTAATTGACAAGAAAACCCCGGTAACCTATAATGATCCGGCTCTTACAGAAAAAGTTGTGGGAAGTTTACAGCGGGCGGCTGGCGCGGAAAATGTTGTCCGGATTAATGCTGTAACCGGAGCTGAGGATTTTGCTTTTTACCAGAAAAAGATTCCTGGCTTTTTCTTTTTTGTAGGCGCCATGCCGCCCAATCAAAATCCAAACAAAGTACCTGCGCACCATACACCTGATTTCATGATTGATGAGCGCGGCATGCTTGTCGGCTTAAAAGCCATGCTTAACCTTACATTGGATTATATGTTTCAGAAATAAGCCCGCTTAGTAATTTGGCGCGGTGAGTTCTTTCAGGCAAGTTATTTTTACGGTTTTACCGGCCATGCAGATGGTGGCGATGTCATTCCGTTCAGTAAAACCAATCAGTACCTTTTTGCCATCGGCATACTCAAAATTGTAAAGCGGATCGGTGGTTGCACTTTCCGGAAGCGGAGGCGTTCCGCACCAGCCGAAGTCCATAACCGGGATCAGGCGGGTGCCGTCATTCAATTCAAAAACAAATCCGCATCCATCTAACCCGGTCAGGTCGCGAACGGTTGCGGGAATTGTACATTGGCCTGAAGTTTCCCGGTCGTTTTCACAGCCAAGTGCAGTGATCATCAAAACAATTACCACACTCATTAAGCTCAATCTGTTCATATGCAATCTGGTTTCCGATTCATTAGACACACATCAGGAATAGATCGTTGGAACAGCTCGGATTTAACGGATGTAAAGCACCAACCCTTTCAGGTACTCGCCTTCAGGGTGAAACATAGAAACCGGGTGATCAGCCGGTTGCGAAAGATGGTGAAGCACTTTTGCCTCACGGCCCGCCTGGATGGAAGCAGAAACCACCGTATCGTAAAACAACTGCCGATCCACTACCTGCGAACACGAGAAAGTGAAGATAATCCCACCCGGCTTAATCACCTTCATGGCTTCAGCATTTAACCGCTGGTATCCCTTCACAGCCTGATGCCTGGCATCGCGATGCTTGGCAAATGCCGGAGGATCAAGAATAATCAAATCATAAACACCTTCTTTTGCTTTCAGGAAATCAAAAGTGTCGACTGCGGTGCAAGCATGTTGTTGAGCGTCAAAACCGTTGAGTTCAATATTTTTGCGCGTTAGCTCTATGGCTCTTGCAGAAACATCAATGGAGTGAACAACGGTGGCGCCAGCCCTGAGCGCATAAATTGAAAAACCACCCGTATAGCAAAATGTATTTAATACTTGCTTTCCCTGAGAAAAGTCGCCCAACAGTTTTCGGTTTTCACGTTGATCTAAAAAAAATCCGGTCTTTTGCCCTCCTTCCCAATCCACTAAAAACTTTTGCTCATTTTCAATAACGGTATGGGGCACCGCACCCAGGCCAAACAAATAGCTATCGGGTTGTTCCTCTTTGATTTTCGGGGGCAGCGTTGAGCGGCTTTTGTAATACACTGCTTTGAGCGAAGCTCCTAAAACGATTTTCAATGCCTCAGTAATGCGCTCCCTGTTTTGATGCATACCGGCTGAGTGGGCCTGCACAACAGCTACTCCATTATAGTAATCAATGATTAATCCGGGCAAACCATCGCCCTCGGCATGAATCAAGCGAAAGCAATTGGTTGCTGCCGAGGGAAGTCCTGCAGCCTTCCGGAGTGAAAGAGCCTCCTCAAATTTTGTTCTCCAAAAAAAATCATCGGGTTGTTTCGATCCGAAGGAGAGAATGCGAACAGCAATGCTTCCATGCTGATAATGGCCGAAGCATAAAGGACTTCGTTTATGGTCGCAGACTTCTACCCAATCACCGTCAGCAACACTCCCCTCCAACTGTTGAATGGCTCCAGAGAAAATCCAGGGATGTTGGCGTAACACCGACTGCTCCCGTCCTTTTTTAAGGATAACTTTTTCAGTGATCAATTTTTTGCGGACGTTACTTTTTCAAAATGAAAGTCAATGGATTTTCCATTGCCTGAAATGGTTGCCTGCATTCGATTCTCACTTTTGAAGAAGACGTATTCAATCTTTGTTGGAAAATCATGCGCTGGATTTTCAGCAACAAAGCCCGCTTCGCTATGCCCGGTTATCAAAAACCGAACAGGCCCCTGGTTGCCCGCTACATCCGGAACATAGGCATAGGAACTGCTTTGCCGGATAATTTTGATTTCCTCCGTAACCAGCGTATCACCGGTTGGGAGGATTTTAAATGCCACACCCTCCCATAAATTTTCATTCTTGCCTTTCTTCCACACTTCATAGGCGGACTTGCCTTTCTGTTTCCATTGTCCCTCCAACCAGTCAAAAGAGGGCTGAGCGAGGGAAAGCGTAACCGAAAAACCAAATGCCAGAAGGCTTGTTATTACGTTAGCGGATTGCATGATTTGCATATCGCCCCTATATTACTCAACTTATTGAAGTACAAACAAACTAAAACCCCCTGAATTTCGTATTCAGGGTACGACAGAAAGAAGGCGTTGAGCATTTTGAAGTTACATTCTGACAACGGCATACTGACAAAATTTCCCCTAAAGGGTTCAAAAAGCAGGATTACGTGCCAACTGCCCGGTTTTTGCATTGTCCAAATCCGATACACAGAAAAAAAGGAGAGAATCATATGAAACGATTTGCAACACCCTTAATGGCCGCAATACTGGGCAGCCTGTTAACCCTGGGCGGGTACGAGTATTTTAAGAAAGAAGAAGGAGTAAAGATTCAATACGTTGCGCAACCGGAAATTTCGAAAATTAATTATCCACTGGTTGACGGTGCGGTTACTGTTCCGGTAGATTTTACTGCGGTTGCTGAGCGCGTTACACCCGCGGTTGTGCACATCCGTTCAACACAAATACGAACAGCACGCGATCAAAACCCGCAGTATGATTTGTTTCGGGAATTTTTCGGGACACCCCGTAATTATGGCCCCAGTCAGGGCACAGGCTCAGGGGTAATCATCAACGAAAGCGGGTACATTGTTACCAACAATCATGTGGTGGCAGATGCCGATGTGGTTGATGTAACCCTAAATGACAACCGTTCATTCAAAGCCGAGGTAATCGGCACCGATCCGGACACCGACCTTGCTTTAATAAAAATCAAACAATCTGGCTTACCCTATCTTTCTTTTGTAGATTCAGATCGGGCACGGGTGGGCGAGTGGGTGTTGGCGGTTGGTAATCCGTTCAACCTTAACTCAACCGTAACGGCCGGTATCATCAGCGCAAAGGGAAGAAACATTAATATTCTTGACCGGAATACGCAGGAAGGAAACACAGCAATTGAATCGTTCATTCAAACCGATGCCGCTATCAACCCGGGCAACAGCGGAGGGGCATTAGTGAATATGAACGGGGGATTAGTGGGCATTAATACCGCCATTGCGAGCCCCACGGGTTCATATTCCGGGTATGGCTTTGCCGTTCCTTCCAACATTGTGAGCAAGATTGTGGAGGACCTGATGAAGTTCGGGACGGTGCAGCGCGGTTGGTTGGGAATACAAGTGACCAGTGTTAACAGTGACCTGGTAAAGCAGTATGGTTTGGAAGTAAATGAAGGAGCCTTTGTTTCGGGTTTTGCAGCAGACGGTAAAAGTGCGGCAAAAGAGGCCGGCATAAAGGAGCATGATGTGGTGGTGAAAATCAATGAAACCCCCATTCGCACCAACTCTGCCTTAATTGAAACGATAGGCCGCCACCGGCCAGGTGATAAAGTAATGATCACGGTTAACCGTAAAGGAAAAGAGATAACTTACCCGGTGATCCTGAAAAACCGGGAAGGCAATGTATCGGTTGTAAAGGCGGAAGAACGCAGCGGATACGCTTCGCTTGGACTTGAGGTCGAAGACGTAGACGCAAAAGCATTAAAACGCCTGGAGTTGGAGAATGGCGTTAAGGTGAAATCACTGGGAAATGGAAAATTAGCCAAGAGTACCGATATCCGCGAAGGATTCATTATTACCAAAGTGAATGACGTACCGGTTAAATCCGTAAAAGAATTTAATGAACTCATGAAGAAAAAGAAAGCTGGTGAATTGGTTATCCTGACCGGAACATACGAAGACTTCCCGAGGGAATTCAACTATGCTTTCAGAATGTGAGATAAACCCTTGAGTATTACTATGAGAAAATTGTTTAGAAAAGGTGAACGTGTAAGAAGTAAAATTGACGGAAAAGTGATGGAAGTGCTGCGCTACATAAAAAACAATGTGGTGGAAGTAATGACGTTCGACCTTGAATCGAAAGAAGTTAGAAAAAAACAAGTTAAAGAAAACAACCTGTCCAAGGCTGCATAAGCTTGACCTGCTCCTCTCTCTAAAATTTATAGAGAGAGGAGTAAACATTTACACTAACTTTGCGGTTAACACTAAAAGTTAACAGCCATCAAGAAGTTTGATATTCCCGCCTGGTACCGGTCGTCTATAACCGGTAAAGTAAAAGAAGTACGCAGACAAAGCGATCCGCGCAAGCAGGATTATTCGCCCGCATTACTTGATTTTGGACCGGTAGTTTTTTACATCGCCCGTCATTTTGGTTTTTGTTATGGTGTTGAAAATGCCATTGAAATCAGTTACAAGGCGCTGGAAGAAAACGCTGACAAAAACGTTTACCTGCTGAGCCAGATGATCCACAACCAGGAAGTAAACCAGGATTTGCAGAGTCGTGGCATCCGGTTTATCATGGATACGGATGGCACACAGTTCATTCCCTGGGAAAATATTGGCAAAGATGATGTAGTCATCATTCCGGCTTTCGGAACCACACTTGAAATTGAACACCTGCTGCTGGATAAAGGCGTTGAGGTACAGAAGTATAACACCACCTGTCCGTTTGTTGAAAAGGTTTGGAACCGGGCGGAAAAATTGGGAAGAGATAAGTACACCACCATTATCCACGGTAAACCAAAACATGAAGAAACCCGTGCTACCTTTTCGCACAGTGCCCGTACGGGCGCTTCCATTATCGTTCGCGATATGGAGGATGCCAGGCGTTTGGCCGGCTACATACTCGGTAAAAAATCAGGAACCGATTTTCATGAAAAATTTGCATGGAAATTTTCCGAGGGCTTTGATCCGGAAGAGCACCTGCAGCGGGTGGGGGTTGTGAATCAAACCACCATGCTGGCATCCGAGACCCAGGCCATTGCCGATTATTTCCGGCAAGTGATGATCGAAAAATACGGGGAAGAAAATATTCGCAATCATTTTGCCGACACCCGCGATACCTTATGCTATGCCACCAACGATAACCAGGACGCCACCTATGCCTTACTGGAAACCGATGCCGACCTGGCCCTTGTAGTAGGGGGTTATAACAGCTCCAACACTTCGCACATTGTTGAGTTGTGCGAACGGAAATTTCCCACGTACTTCATCAATTCAGACTCGGAAATAAAATCGGTTAGTGAAATTCATCATTTTGATTACCCGAACAAGCAAAAAAAAATTACCGCTGATTTTTTGCCCCACAAGAAACAAGTACGGATTGTATTAACCAGTGGAGCCTCCTGTCCCGACACCCTGGTAGACCGGGTGTTGCTGAAAATCCTTGAATTTTTTCCGTCCAGCCGAACGCTTGAAGAAGTGCTGGCGGAGTACAC
>CAZOYJ010000039.1:0-21194 GCA_964583905.1 uncultured Roseivirgaceae bacterium | reverse complement strand
CACAAACGGAAGGCAAGCCTGGAGTTGATGCAGTCGCTGCCAATCCGAAGCCAACGGACAATGCCCCACAATGGTAAGCGAAATGGAAGCATCCAGTTTATAAAGTCCATCTGCCAGTTCAATAGCTTTGAAAACTCCGGTGGTTTCGGCAAGCGTACCCGTAAAAAGTAACTTGTGGTATTGCGCCTGGCCGGATTTGCGATAGCGCTGGATCAGATCGGCCGGTAGTTTGTTTTGCAACGTTAGGGAAGGCCGGGCAAAGCGAAGTTCAGAAACATACCCCACTTCAGCTAACATAAAATGATCGATAAAGCGAGCACAAAACATTTCCTTACACCGCACCCACAAGGCTAAGGCATGCCGGATGCCAAACGGAAAAACGTTCGTGTAGCTAATGTTTCGGTAATAGTTCTCCTGAACATCATAGATGATTTTGCTTCCCGAGATCCATTTCAACAGAAGTGCTGTAAACAGCAATTCGTGGGTAGTGATGACGATGAGCTGTGGTTGCAGCCTCCGGATTTTTTTGAAGATCACCACCGGAATCAGCAATCTTTTAAAACTTAATCGGGCGAAAGCCTGTGAGGCGATGGGGTGGAGGAACACTTTTTGAGGAATTTCCGGGTGCCCGGCCGGTGGAAAGCCCAGGATGTGCACTTCCGCACCGGAAGTGTTGCCGATGGATCGCCCCAGGCGTTCAAACATGCGGGGTTCATCCACCGGTTTCAAAACGGAAGCAATAACTATTCTCTTTAATTTATTTACTTGCGGCAAATTGGATTAACCTTCGAAACGCTAAAGATGGAATTAAAACAGCTTATTGAAAAGGCCTGGGACGACCGATCCCACATTCAACAAACCGATTATCAATCGGCCATTCGTACAGTCATTGAAAAGCTGGACAAGGGTGAATTGCGCGTGGCCGAACCGGCAGGCGATGGGTGGCAGGTGCATGAATGGATCAAGAAAGCCGTGATACTCTATTTTCCGATCCAGCAGATGGAGACCATTGAAGTGGGGCCATTTGAATTTCATGATAAAATGGCGTTGAAGCGGAATTACAAAGAACTGGGTGTCCGGGTGGTGCCGCACGCCATTGCCCGCTATGGTGCGTACATCAGCAAAGGCGTCATCCTGATGCCTTCGTATGTAAACATCGGTGCGTATGTGGATGAAGGCACGATGGTGGATACCTGGGCAACGGTGGGCAGTTGTGCACAAATCGGGAAAAATGTTCACCTGAGTGGGGGAGTGGGAATAGGCGGAGTCTTGGAACCGGTACAAGCCGCTCCCGTAATTATTGAAGATAATGCGTTTATTGGTTCCAGGTGTATTGTGGTTGAAGGTGTTCGGGTAGGACGAGAAGCCGTATTGGGCGCGAATGTGGTGCTTACGGCCAGTTCCAAAATAATTGACGTAACAGGCCCGGAACCCGTGGAATACAAAGGCTATGTGCCCGAACGTTCGGTGGTTATTCCCGGATCATACCGCAAATCGTTTGCAGCAGGTGAATATTCTGTAGGCTGTGCGTTAATTATTGGAAAGCGTAAGGCGAGCACCGATAAGAAAACCTCGCTGAACGATGCCTTGCGCGAAAACAGCGTTTCAGTCTAAGTTTTACCCTTTTGGCTTTTTTGGCATTCACTTTGACATACTGTTCTGAAAACATTGATTTTGTAGCTTTGCACTATGAGAGTTCCGATTTTTTTAGCGTTGTTAAGTGTTGTTTTGTCGTCTTTCACACCCGGCAGTAACGATGTTTTTCCGCTCGTGCGGAATGAAAGCTTTACCAAAGGGGAAGTGCTGCACTATAAAATGAGCTACGGCATTTTTACTGTGGGAAAAGGTTCAACCGTAATTCAACAAAACTATCATAAGATAAGCGGTCGCGATTGTTTTAAAGTAGATGTATTTGGTAAAACCACCGGATTGGTAGATTGGGTTGCCGATGTAAACGACCAGTGGGGTGCATATATCGATACGACTTCGCTTGTACCGCTTATTTCCTATCGTAAAATCCGCGAAGGCCGGTATAAGAAGGATGAGATCATAACCTTTGATCATCATGCCAGGAAAATAGAAGCCAAGGTGCTGAATCAGAAAACGGGTCAATATAAAGACCCTGAATATTATGAAGCGCCACCCCAGGTGCGCGATCTGATTGCCGGCTTCATGTACATGCGCACCCAGGATTTCAGCAACATTAAAGTACGGGATACGATTGTTGTAGAGGGCTTTTTTGAAGACACACTTTACAAGCTGAAGATTTTATACATGGGCAAGGAAACCATCAAGACCAAAGCCGGAAAGTTCAGGGCCATTGTTCTTAAGCCCATCATGCCGAACAATAAAATGTTCAATGGCGAAAACTCCGTTACCGCATGGTTCTCGGACGATAAAAACCGCATACCGATTAAAATCAGTGCCAATATGTTTATTGGTAGTGCAGGCGTTGAGTTGATATCCTATGAGGGAGTTCGCAATCCATTAAATTTAGTTAAGTAAACTTTCGGGTTGGTAAATTCTGTACATTGAGGTTAGAATAAACCTTTAACCTATGCTACAAGAATTTAAAAAGTTTGCCATGCGCGGCAACGTTATCGACCTGGCAGTCGGTATTATCATTGGCGGGGCCTTCGGTAAAATTGTAAGCTCAGCGGTAAACGATATCATTATGCCCCCGCTGGGGATGTTGCTCAAAGGAGTTGATTTCAAAGACCTCGCTTATACCATGAAGGAAGCGGAAGAAGGAGCAGAGGCTGTATCCTTAAAGTATGGAATGTTCCTGCAGAATATTGTAGACTTCATGATTGTTGCCTTTGTAATTTTTCTTTTAATCAAAGGCATCAACCGGCTCAACGCGAAAAAAGAAGCGGCACCTCCACCTCCACCACCGTCAGCGCCACCGGCCGATATTCTATTGCTTACGGAAATCCGGGATTTGTTAAAGAAGTAGAGTGATCATCAGGCTGATCGTGTAAGGCTTATTTAAAGCGATCGGTAACGACCAGGTCTTTACTGCCGGGCGTGTATTGGTAAAATCCGCTCCCGGTTTTAACGCCTTTATGTCCGGCTTGCACCATGTTTACCAGCAACGGACAGGGTGCGTACTTTGGATTGCCGAATCCTTCGTGCAATACCTGTAAGATAGAGAGGCATACATCTAATCCGATAAAGTCGGCTAATTGCAAAGGCCCCATCGGGTGAGCCATACCCAGTTTCATCACGGTATCAATTTCGTGTACCCCAGCCACACCTTCGTACAGGGTGTAGATGGCTTCGTTGATCATGGGAATTAAAATGCGGTTTGCCACAAAGCCCGGATAGTCGTTTACTTCAACCGGCACCTTTTCCAGCATCTTCGATAAATTCATGATGATGGCGGTAACCTCATCGCTGGTGCTGTAGCCGCGAATCACTTCAACCAGTTTCATTACCGGCACCGGGTTCATAAAATGCATCCCGATTACTTTTTCGGGCCGGGTGGTGACGGATGCAATTTTGGTAATGGAAATGGACGATGTATTGGTGGCTAGTATGGCAGATGCCGGAGCATAGGCATCCATTTCCTTGAAGATCTTTAGTTTCAGATCAACTTGTTCTGTGGCCGCCTCCACAATCAGATCGGCCTCGGCAATGCCAGCTTTAAGTTGGGTATAGGTGGTTATGTTGGCTAAGGCTTTGGTCCGGGTGTCTTCGGTAATCCATTGTTTCGATACCTGGCGATCCAGGTTTTTTTCGATGGTGGCCAATGCTTTTTTTAACGCTTCTTCCGAGATGTCAATCAGTGAAACAGGATATCCATACTGGGCAAAAACGTGGGCAATACCATTACCCATTGTGCCCGAACCAATTACCGAAATGTTCTTCATACGAAATTTAGTTGAGCGCAAATATAAAAATTAAGGGTATCGACCGGCCAAACAAATGCAATAATCCACACCACAATTTAGGCGGGGTGGCTTGCAAATCAGCCTATTAAAAAATCAATCGCGTTTAAGGTGGGGCAATACCTTGCTGGCACTCTTGGGAGTACCCAATTTTAAAATATCCGCAGGTTGATGGCAGATAATGGCTTTGCCATTAAAGATGGCTATTGGAGATTTAATGAGTTGCGGGTTGTGCATGATTACATCCAGCCAGCCCGTCATGGTGTAGGTTTGGTCGCCCACTTTGGTTAAATAATCCGGGTGGGATTGATCCAGCAATTCCTGGGGTTCAACGCCTAGCATGGTAATGACTTCTTTCCAATAGGTTGGCCCCAATTTATCGAGTAGCGAATCTACCTCATTGATATGATTACAGATGTCCATAGCCATGGCCTTAGTCTTCTTTCCATCACTGGAATTCGGATTATAGAGCAGGAACATTTCGTTTGGGTGATACTGCATACGGTGACTTTAGTGGAACCAAGATACCAAAAAATCAACGGGATTAAAAGGCTGAATTATTCAATCACCACTTCCTTCGCTAAGCCCATGGCATTAAAGCGGATGATCAGCACTAGGGGTGTTGCTGCGGCCCCATCGCAAGCAGGTGCAGGTGTAATGAAGTACGAATAAAATTTCTGGTTGCGCCTGTAGAGTTCGTTCTGATCGGGCTTGCCTAAGAGACTGATAATTTTTTTCTCATCCAGCGCTAAAAGTTTTTCCTTTTGCTGACGGATAGCGTTCTGCATAGGCGCCCGTTTATTCAGGCAAGCGTTTTTATCTTCCTTCCAGACTTGCAAATCCATACCTTCCAAATCCGGAACCGGTTTGCCGCAAGCGATTACCAATACCAAAAGTAGCCCACTACTAAGCAACCTGAACATATGCCTGCTTGCGGGTAATGGAATAAAACCAGGAAATTGAAATCAATCCGTAGCTGAGAGCGACAGCATAATACCAGAAGGCCAGCGATAAGGTATACGTTAAGCCGATCAACAGGACAGGGTAGAGTCCGATCCGAATCCACTCACTCCAAACCACCCATTTTTTGTTTTCAAACAACACCCCGCAGTTTACAACAACTACTGAAATTAAAGTAGTAATCAAAGCTTTTTCACCGAGTGAAAATTTAGAGGCATTGAACAGGAAACTTGCCGTGCCGGCCAGGCACAACACATATTGAAACAACACATACAGGCTCAGTGAAACCGGTGCAGGCGTATCATACTTTTGGTAAGTCGCTTTGTCAACATTCGGTGCAGCCCGGTATCCGCCCAGATACTCGGGTAACCAACCGGGTTTTTTAAACAGGTACCGGAATTTATCGCTCCACTTCGGGATGCGTTTCAAATCCTTTCCCATCTCGGCATAATGGCTGAAGTTTGCCCATACGGCATTCCAACTGTTGATGGGCCTGGTGATGCCATACGTTGGGCGCTCCTCTTCTTGCTGGAACGTACCGAACATCTTATCCCATATGATCAGCGTACCGGCATGATTCTTATCAATGTATTTCGGATCGCGGCCATGATGCACCCGGTGGTGGGAGGGAGTGTTAAACACGTATTCAAACCAGCCCATTTTGTTGATGGTTTCGGTGTGGATCCAAAATTGGTATAGCGTATTGAATGCTGAGATTAGCACAAAATCAACAGTCTTGAATCCGAGAAAAGCAATCGGCAGACTGAACGCGAACGTCCAGACTACCTGAAATGAACTTTGGCGCAACGCTACCGATAAATTGTATTCCTCGCTTTGATGGTGTACCACATGCCCACCCCAAAACAAGTTGATTTCATGGCTCATGCGATGTGCCCAATAGTAAGCCAGGTCAACCAGCAAAAAAAGCAAGAGCCAATACAGCCAGGTTCGCTCCAGCGTAAAGAAGGCAAAGTGCTCATACAGCAATTGATAAATGCCTACGGCAAAAATCCTGAGGAATAATCCCGACAACTGGCTGGTAATTCCACAGCTCAGATTGGCAATGGCATCGGGCAGGCGGTAAAGCTTCCGGTGCGTAACGCGCTCAATAAAAATTTCTATCCCGATCAGGATAAAAAAGATGGGAATTGAAAGGACTATCGGGTTTAAGTTCAACGTGTTTATTGTTTATTTGCGGGTCTAAATTACGAACATGATTTTAAAAATTTTCAAAGGGGTTTGGTTCATTTCGATGCTGGCTGTTTTGGCGAACCTGATGTGGGTTTATGCCGGGCTGCCGGAAGACGTTGTACTGATGGAAGAGGACGGGAATCCACAGGGCGTTGGGCGGGAGACCCTCTTCTTCAGTTGGCTGGCCATCATCGGTTGCCTCAACGTGCTGATTTATGTGTTTAACAAATCGCTTACACCCGATGAAACATTTCGCACCTGGTTTACGGGGTTGATCATCGCACTCAATATTTTTCTTGTTATTGCCCTGAGCTACATCGGTCTTTATAATAGTTCCGAAAAATTTGATTTCGGCAGGGCCGGATTGGTGGTTTATTTCGGGGTGTTCCTGGTAGGCGGGTGGCTGGTGAGTTGGCCGGTAATTTTGTTTTTTAAAAAAGTATCAGCGTAAACTCAAGGTTTTAGATGTTGCTGGCTAACCCTTGTAATTCAGGAATTTATCACTGGACACCTTATAAATTTTTGCAATTCGGCAATTTCGTGAAATCGTTGCATTGCAAGTAAAATTCGCTTTATTGGCGTGAACCTCATTTTTTAAACTGAGTTTTTACTTTTTATGGCAAAGACTGCTAAATCAGAAAAAGCTGCCAACCTGTTTGAATACAACGAAGCCAGCATCAAGTCGCTGGACTGGCGCGAGCATATCCGGTTACGCCCGGGCATGTACATTGGCAAGCTGGGCGATGGTACGTCCAAAGATGACGGCATTTATGTGCTGGTGAAGGAAGTGGTGGATAACTCCATCGATGAACACATGATGGGGCATGGCAAAACCATCGACATTAAAATTACCGACAAAGGCGTTACCGTGCGGGATTTTGGCAGAGGCATTCCGTTGGGTAAAGTGGTTGATGTGGTTTCCAAAATCAATACCGGAGCCAAATACGACTCCGGGGCTTTTCAGAAGTCGGTAGGGTTGAACGGGGTAGGCACCAAGGCCGTAAATGCGCTGTCCCAATACTTCAAAGTGCAGGCTTTTCGCGATGGCCAAACCAAACTGGCCGAGTTCAAGAAAGGCATTCTTACCAGCGATCCGAAACCCGGTAAAACCAAGGAACGCAACGGCACCCTGGTGGAATTTGAGCCGGATAACTCGATGTTCAAAAATTACCACTTCATTCCCGAGTACCTCGAGGACCTGATGTGGAACTATGCCTTTTTAAATGCCGGGCTCATCATCAATTACAACGGCAAGAAATTCTATTCGAAAGATGGACTGCTGGACCTGTTAAAACAAAAGACCGATCCGGAAGAAATCCGCTACCCGATTATTCATATCCGAGGTGAAGATGTTGAATTTGCCCTTACACACGGAAATCAATATGGCGAGGAATACTATTCGTTTGTTAACGGGCAGAACACCACGCAGGGTGGAACCCATTTGGCCGCTTTTCGCGAGGGGATGATTAAAGGCGTTCGGGATTTTTTTAAAAAGGATTACGATGCATCCGACATCCGGGCCAGTGTGATTGCCTGTGTGGCAGTGCGTGTACAGGAACCCGTGTTCGAATCACAAACCAAAACCAAACTGGGATCGGTTACCATGTCGCCCGATGGGCAATCAGTTCGCTCGTACGTGGGCGATTTTGTTGCGAAAGAGCTGGAAATATTCCTGCATAAAAACCCTTCGGTTGCCGATGCCATGCTCAAGCGCATCCTGCAGTCGGAGCGTGAGCGGAAGGAGATAGCCGGTATTAAAAAACTGGCCAATGAACGCGCCAAAAAAGCTAACCTGCATAACAAAAAGCTGCGCGATTGTCGCTTCCATTTTGACGATAAGGATGAGCGTGGATTTGGATCAATGATCTTCATTACGGAAGGCGACTCGGCCAGTGGTTCCATTACCAAATCCAGAAATGTAGAAACCCAGGCGGTCTTCAGCCTGCGGGGCAAGCCCCTGAACTGCTACGGCCTAACCAAAAAAGTGGTGTATGAAAACGAGGAGTTCAACCTCCTTCAACATGCGTTAAACATTGAAGACGGTTTGGATAACCTACGGTACAACAAGGTGATCATCGCTACCGATGCCGATGTGGACGGCATGCACATCCGGTTGTTGTTAATGACCTTCTTCCTGCAGTTTTTCCCCGACCTGGTAAAGGCCGGTCATGTGTTCATTTTGGAAACGCCCCTTTTCCGGGTGCGCAACAAGAAGGAAACGCTTTATTGCTATTCCGAAACCGAAAAACAGGAGGCGGTTATAAAGCTGGGCAGCAAACCGGAGATTACCCGCTTCAAAGGGCTCGGAGAAATTTCGCCCGATGAATTCGGGAATTTTATTAGCGATAACATCCGGCTGCAGCCGGTAACCCTCGATAAAGACAGCCACCTGAAAGATGTGCTGGAGTTTTACATGGGCAAAAACACCCCCGATCGCCAGGATTTTATTATTGACAACCTGAGGATTGAACTGGATAAAGTTGAGAACATCGAAGAAGAAATAGTATCAACTTGAGATCACAATTTGTGACCTCAAGTCAGTGAATGCAGTGTAAGAATTGAAAATGAGCAAGAAAAAGAAAGCTGTTAAAGCACCCGATATAAAGGGGAAAGGCAAAAAGGAGAAAGACGGAATCATTTCTATTGGTGTTGATGGCCTTTACCAGGATTGGTTCCTCGATTATGCTTCGTATGTAATCCTGGAACGCGCTGTTCCCCGCATTGAAGACGGCCTCAAACCTGTGCAGCGTAGGATCATGCATTCCTTGAAGGAGATGGATGACGGCCGTTTCAACAAAGTGGCTAACGTTATTGGTAACACCATGCAGTACCATCCCCATGGCGATGCGGCCATAGGGGAGGCCATTGTTAATATCGGCCAGAAAGATATCCTTATCGACACCCAGGGTAACTGGGGCGATGTGCGTACTGGAGATGGTGCCGCGGCACCCCGTTATATCGAAGCCCGGCTCTCCAAATTTGCGCTTGACGTAGTATACAACCCACAAACCACTGAATGGCAATTGTCGTATGACGGCCGAAAGAAAGAACCGGTAACGTTGCCCGTCAAGTTTCCCTTGCTGCTTGCACAAGGCGTAGAGGGCATCGCAGTCGGGCTCTCTACCAAAATCCTACCGCACAATTTCTGCGAACTCATCAAGGCCTCCATCGATGTATTGAAAGGGAAGAACCCTAAAATTTACCCCGACTTTCCCACCGGTGGAATTGGCGATTTTTCAGAATACAACCAGGGACTTCGCGGGGGTAAAATCAAGGTGCGGGCCCGGATTGAAATACTGGATAAAAAAACATTGATAGTCAGGGAGATACCCTTCTCAACCACAACCACTTCTTTGATGGAATCCATCGTGAAGGCAAGTGAAAAGGGGAAGATCAAAATCAAGCAGGTAATCGACAATACGGCAAAAGACGTAGAGATTCAGATTCATCTTCAGCCGGGACAATCGCCCGAAGTGGCCATGGATGCATTGTATGCGTTTACCGATTGTGAGCTCAGTATCTCGCCCAATGCCTGCGTAATTGTTAAGGACAAACCCCAGTTCATGACGGTTACCGACATTTTGAAATACAATACCCAGCAAACCCTAAGCTTGCTGAAGCAGGAGTTAGAAATCAAGAAGGCCGAGTTGAAAGAACGGATCCTGTTTTCATCCTTGGAACGGATCTTTATCGAGAACCGGATTTACCGCGACATTGAGGAATGTGAAAGCTGGGAAGAAGTAATTCGCACGATCGACAATGGACTCAAGCCTCATAAGAAGAAGTTCTACCGTGAAATCACTACGGACGATATCGTCCGGCTTACGGAAATCAAGATCAAACGCATTTCCCGGTACGATTCCTTCAAGGCCGATGACCTGCTGAAAGACCTGGAAAAGCAACTTAAGGAAACCGATCACCACCTGAAACACCTTACCGAATACGCCATTTCCTATTACCAGAATCTGCTGGATAAATACGGAAAGGGCCGAGAGCGAAAAACCGAGATCAAGAGCTTCCAATCCGTTACGGCTGTGGAAGTTATCGCCATCAATCAGAAGCTTTATGTTAACCGTACCGATGGGTTTGTAGGCTTTGGATTGAAACGCGATGAGTTTGTGTGCGAGTGTTCCGATTTGGACGATATCATCGCCATCCGCAGGGATGGAAAGGCGTTGGTAAGCCGGATCCAGGAAAAAGTGTTTATGGGTAAGGATATTTTGTATGTAGGCGTTTGGAAGAAAGGGGACGACCGCATGGTGTACAACCTGATCTATTCCGATGGCAAAACCGGCAAAGGCTTTGTAAAGCGCTTCACTATGCCGGGTGTTATCCGCGACAAGGAATACGATTTAACGCAAGGCAATCCGAATTCACGCATTCATTATGTTTCGGGTAACCCAAACGGTGAAGCCGAAGTGGTGGAGGTGAAACTCTCACAATCCAGTACCGCCCGCAAAAAGATTTTTGAATTTGATTTTGCCGACCTTGAAATCAAAGGCCGCGGAACCCGCGGAAATACGCTAACCAAATACCCGATTCGCAGGGTGGACTTCCTGCAGGCGGGAACCTCAACGTTAAGCAAACTTAACCTGTGGTATGATCCGGATGCTGGCCGGTTGAATAAAGACAGCCGGGGCAAGTACCTGGGTAAGTTCGATGGCGATGACCAGGTCATTACGTTTTTGCGCAACGGTTCTTACCGCCTTACCGGGTACGACCTCACTACCCGCTTTGATCCGGAGAAAACCCTGGCGGTTGAGAAGTTTAATCCGAAAAAAGTGATCTCTGCTGTGTACATTGATGGGGAGTCGAAGCAGTATATGGTGAAACGTTTCTTCATAGAAACGAGTACCATCGATAAGGAATTCGGATTTATCAGCGAATCGATTGGTTCACGGCTCGTATTGGTTACAACGAGCGATACACCTGAAATTGAACTTGAGTTGATAAAAGGAAAGGACAAAAAGAAGGTTACCGAGGTCATTAACCTGGAGGATGTGGTGGATGTGAAAGGATGGAAAGCCCTCGGCAACCGGCTCAGTCAGTTTAAGGTTACGAAGGTGCATTTGCCGGATGAGCCGGAAGATCAAACCCCAGACGAAGCTGACGACACCGAGGCGACCGAAACCGGAAAGGGTATTGAGTCGCCAAAAAAAAAAGAAGGGCAGCCCAGCGAGCAAGCCAACCTCTTCGAAACGTCCAAAAAGCAAAACGAAGAAGCCAGCAACCAAAGCGGCAAAAAAGCCAAGCAAAAAGCCGAGCAGGCAAGCCTCTTCGGGGAAAGCCAAAGTCAGCAAGAAGAAAAAAAAGTAGGCAGCCTACCTACCGGACAGGCAGGTAAGCAGTCGGCAGTAGGCCAGGGGGATGAGCAAACCAAAAAGCCCCGGCAAAAAAAAATCGATAAGCCTGTTGATTCACAAGGAGGCAAGGCATTTGGAGTAGGCGAGACGATTGAGTTGGAACTTTGAGGATGATTTGCTCTATATACAATGGGCCCGCTGCTAATGAACGTGATTTATTTTGCCATTAAATCACCAAGGCACTAAAGGGCACAAAAGGAACACGATCAATTTTCGCTATGGATTGCCATGACCCCAGCCAGGTCAAATGTTTATTGAAGAAAAGTTACCATGCATTCCGACCCTGTAGGAGTCGAATGTTTATTAAGCAAAACTCCTTACT
This sequence comes from uncultured Roseivirgaceae bacterium, assembly GCA_964583905.1. Lineage (GTDB taxonomy): Bacteria > Bacteroidota > Bacteroidia > Cytophagales > Cyclobacteriaceae > UBA2336. The sequence goes on along the minus strand of CAZOYJ010000039.1, from coordinate 9,468 downwards.
TTAGTTTTTTCAATGCAGGCACTTTTATTCTACCTGACCTATCCGCTCATCTATCTTGTAGCATCCCTTCCTTTTTGGGCGCTATATACAATCTCTGATTTCTTTCACATCATACTCCGGCTAACGGGTTACAGAAAGCGGGTTGTCATGCATAACCTAAAGAACTCATTCCCGGAGAAAAGTGAGAAGGAGATTAATTTCATCTACCGAAAATATTATCGCTACCTGTGTGATCTCATCCTGGAAACGTTGAAAACGTTGAAGATGACAGAGCAAACATCACGTGAGCGATGCATTTTTCACCAACAGCCTTGGCTCACAAAAATGTATGAAGAGCACCGCAGCATGATCATCGTTATGGGGCATTATGGAAACTGGGAATGGGCTGGTCCGGGCTTTGCACTGCACACCCCATTTTCATTGGTGGTGATCTATCGCCCATTGTCAAATCGTTACTTCGAGAAAATGATGACTGCTATGCGAACCAGGTTTGGAACCCGTATTACTCCTGAAGATAAGACCTTGCGAGACATGGTCGCACGACAAAAGGAAACAACTGCCACGGCATTTATTGCTGACCAGACACCAACTGTTATTAACAATGCATACTGGACAAATTTCCTGAATCAGGATACTCCGGTGCATAATGGTCCGGAGAAGCTCGCGCGGAAGTTTAACTATCCTGTAGTGTTTATGAATGTAAAACGGGTTCGCAGGGGGTATTATGAAATTTTCCCAGAGCTTCTCAGTGATAATCCCAGGGCGACTGCCGAGAATGAAATCTCGGAGGTCTTCATCCGGAGGCTTGAAAAGGAAATCGTTTCCGATCCGGTACCGTGGCTTTGGTCACACAGGCGGTGGAAGCGCAAAAGACCGGTAAACTAAATCGATAAAACCCAGGATATGCCAGGTTTAGAATTATTTGATTACCTTGATTTTTCCATTAACCAACCCGCCTAAATGCGAACGCCCCACGAATTACTCTTAGCGAGTAAAACCTTTATTCGGGAAGACAAACAACGAAGCTGGCTTGAAACAATGTTCACACTCACGGCTATACTTGTTTTATTACCCGGCACATTTTCAGACGTTCATATTGCCATACGAATTGCGCTTAGCTGTCTTTGCGGGCTCTTCTACGTCCGGATGTTCATTATCTATCACGATTATCAGCATCATGCCATCCTGCAAGGATCGGTTCTCGCAAGTTGGATCATGAAGATATTTGGTATTTTCATTCTTGCTCCCCAAACTATCTGGAAGCGATCGCATGATCATCATCACACGCATAATTCAAAATTGACCATCCACGGCATCGGTTCGTATCCTACAATTTCCAAAACGCGTTACCTGACACTTACCCCGGCTGAACAACGTTTGTACCTGATCAACCGGCATCCGCTTACGGTTATCTTCGGGTACCTGACCTTATTCATTTATTGGCTCAATGTGAAATCCTTTCTCCAGAGTCCACGTAAGCACATGGATTCATTGCTTGCGCTCGTGTTACATGGAGCAGGTGCCTTTGCCGTTTTTTATTTCTTTGGATTCATTACGTTTATGATTAGTTGGATTCTTCCTTTCTTCCTGGCGTATTTTATTGGTTCTTACTTGTTCTATTGCCAGCATAATTTCCCTGAGGCAAAATTCGCTGAGCATCACGATTGGCGGTATGACCAGGCCGCGATAGAATCCACCAGTTTTATGGTGATGCCGAAAGTCATGCATTGGTTTACGGGCAACATCGGGTATCATCACGTGCACCACCTCAATTCAAGAATTCCGTTCTACCGGTTGCCGGAGGCGTTCAGGAGCATGCCTGAATTAGCGAACGCACCACAAACATCATGGCACCCTGTTGAGATGTGGCGATGTTTCCGACTTAAACTCTGGGATGCTGACGCCAGCAGAATGGTTACACTTTCACAAGCATTTTCTTCCAATCGTAGTAGGCCATCTCAATAGCCAACTCTGCATACTGCATAACTAAATCAGCGAAATGTGTAACGGATTGATTCTTTCTTGTAACAGCACTTTTGTGGCTTGTTCTTACATTGGTTTTCGGAGAAAACCGTTAACAGTTTAACCTTTAAAGTCATGAGAACACCCGCATACGCAGCGAAAGTTGGACTTATTTTCTGTCTGATTTTACTGAACACCTGTGCCATCAACCCGGTAACCGGAAAGAAGCAGATGGTGATGATGTCGGAAGACCAGGAGATTGCCATGGGCAAAGAAGCCGACCCCCAAGTGTTGGCATTTTTTGGGTCGTATAACGATCCAGCCTTACAAAAATTTATCAACGAAAAGGGCCAGGCCATGGCTGCCATTTCGCACCGGCCAAAATTGGCCTATGAATTTAAAATAGTTGACTCCCCAGTAATCAATGCCTTTGCGCTTCCCGGGGGGTATGTGTATTTCACGCGGGGCATTATGGCCCACTTCAATAACGAGGCGGAGTTTGCGGGCGTTTTAGGGCATGAGATCGGACACATCACGGCCCGGCACTCGGTTATTCAACAACGCAATGCCATGTTGGGTCAAATCGGGCTTATTGCGGGGATCATCCTGGTTCCGGAACTGGGTCAATTTGTAGAGCCGCTGTCTGCAGGGATGCAGTTGGCCATGATGAGCTTTGGCCGGGATGATGAGCGACAATCCGATAAATTGGGTGTGGAGTATTCATCGCGCATCGGCTATGATGCTACCGAGATGGCGGGCTTTTTTAAGACCCTGGAGCGGCAGCAGGCCGTTTCGGGTGGGGGTGAAATCCCGGAATTTTTATCCACACACCCTTCTCCGGCAGAGCGCAACGCAACTGTTGCCAAGCTGGCCACCCAGTGGAAAGACAAATTGAAATTGACTAATCCACAGGTGAATAGAGAAAGTTATTTAAAGCGAATTGACGGACTGATTGTAGGCGAAGACCCCCGGCAAGGGTTTGTAGAAAACGGAGTCTTTTACCATCCCGGGATGAAGTTTCTCTTCCCGGTTCCCGGGGAGTGGAAGCTACAAAATACTCCCCAACAGGTGCAAATGGCACCGGCTGATGGTCAGGCCTTGATGATGCTTACCCTCGCTGCCGGAACTTCACTGGAAGAGGCTGCCAATAAGCAGTTGCAACAATACAACCTTGTGTTGGTGGAGTCTAAAAAAGAAACCATCAACGGCCTTAGTTCCCTGTTGATGACAGCAGACCAAAAACACGAAAAAGGAACGATCAGGGTTCTTTCCGCGCTGATTCAGTTTGAGAATAGGATCTTCAGCATGATGGGCATTTCGGAGTTATCCAAATTCCCAACGTATCAACCCTCCTTCCTTTTCACGATCCGAAATTTCAAAGAATTGAAGGAGGCAGAAAAATTGAATCGGCAGCCAGAAGTAGTCAGAATAAAGACTGTTCCTCAACAGATGACCTTACAGGCTGCTTTGCAGCACTTCAATATGTCAACCGCCAGATTTGAAGAACTGGCTATTCTGAATGGAATGGAGTTAAATGCACAGTTGAGCAGGGGAAGTCTTATCAAGGTAGTGGGTAAATAGCGTTGTGGTTTTTATATTTTATGTTTAACCACGGAGTTCACGAAGACTTCACAAAGATCACAAGAAATTTTGGTTTTGAATTAATTGGATAGGGATGTACGACAGTTTTGCAAAAAGGATTTCTCTTGGGAGTCAGGACAAAAACCATTTTTCTACCACCCCCTACACCCCCGCCAGCCGGGGGATAGGATAGGGTGTTTTTTGTCCGGACTCCTTTCAGAGAACTTTTGTAAAGGGAATTTTCAAAAAACTCCTTTAAATATCCCCCTTTGGAGGGGGTTAGGGGGAGGCAATAAGTCAGTTTTTTGAAAATTCCCATAGTTGAAGTTAGATACAAACTGTCGTACACCCTTGGATAGTCTCACGGCTTCTGCTTTGTGTACGTTGTACAACCTTGGTGGCCATTGTGATGGGTGCATTTTGGTTTACCGCTTAAACTTCTCTTTCAACAACGCCAGCTTTTCCTCCATGCTCAACTCCGGTTGCTTAGGTTTGTGCGGAGGCTTTGCTTTTGGTTTTGATGTGCCCGGTTTAGCAATTTTGGTACTCGATTTAAGTGGCTGTGCCTGATCAGCAAACGGATCGCTTTTCATGGATAACCCGATGCGTTTACGCGCTACATCCACCTCCACCACGGTAACCATTACTTTCTGCTGAACGGTAACCGCTTCTTTGGGGTCTTTAATGAATTTGTCGGCCAGGTGGGAGATGTGTACGAGGCCGTCCTGATGAACACCAATATCCACAAACGCTCCGAAGTTGGTTACATTGGTTACGATGCCCGGCAGCTTCATGCCCAGTTTCAAATCTTCAAGTGTGTTTACGCCTTCGGTGAAGCTGAACACTTCAAATACCTTGCGTGGATCGCGGCCTGGCTTATCCAGTTCGTTAACGATGTCGGTTAACGTGGGCAAGCCGGTTTTTTCAGTGATGTATTTCTTTAAATCCAACTGCCTGCGCAATTCAGCGCTCGTCATCAAATCTTTTATGGAGCAGTTCAGATCTTTTGCCATCTGGTTTACAATCGGATAGCTTTCTGGGTGAACCGCGCTGGTGTCCAGTGGATTTTCAGCTTCGCGAATGCGTAAAAAGCCTGCCGCCTGTTCAAATACTTTTTCGCCAAAGCGGCTAACCTTCATCAACTCTTGGCGGCTTTTAAACGGCCCGTATTGGTTGCGGTAGGTAACCATGTTTTTGGCAAGGGCCGGACTTAATCCGGAAACATAGGAGAGCAGCTCTTTGCTCGCAGTATTTACTTCTACACCTACTGAGTTTACGCAACTGATGACCACATCATCCAGACCTTGCTTGAGTTTGCCTTGATCAACATCGTGTTGGTATTGGCCTACGCCAATGGATTTGGCATCAATTTTTACTAACTCGGCCAGCGGATCAGTCAGACGCCTGCCAATAGATACCGCACCGCGAACGGTAACATCCTTATCCGGGAACTCATCGCGCGCTGCTTCCGATGCCGAATACACCGAGGCTCCGCTTTCGTTCACCATTACCACAAGAATGGTGTTGGGTAAGCCAATTTTCTTTACAAACGTTTCGGTTTCCCGGCTGGCGGTTCCGTTGCCAATGGCGATTGCTTCAACGGCATATTGTTCACACAGTCTTTTGATCAACGCGGCAGCCTTTACGGTTTCCCGTTGGGGCTCGTGCGGATAGATGACGTCATGATGAACCAGTTGGCCTTGCTTATCGAGGCACACTACCTTGCAACCACTGCGAAAGCCGGGATCAAGCGCCAATACATTTTTCTGACCGAGTGGTGCGGTTAGCAAAAGTTCTTTCAGGTTCGATGCGAATACTTTGATCGCTTCTTCATCCGCTTTCATTTTCGATTCCATCCGGATCTCCGTTTCCAGCGAAGGACGAAGCAGTCGTTTGTAACTGTCTTTTATCGCCAGGGTTATCTGTCCGGATGCAGCGTTCTGACTTTTAACAAACTGACGTTCCAGTAAGGCCAGCGCGGATTCTTCTTCCGGCAAAATATCCAACGACAAAATGCCCTCTTTTTCGCCTCTGCGTAATGCCAATACCCGGTGCGAAGGCACTTTGGCCACCGGCTCCGACCATTCAAAATAATCTTTGAATTTCTGGCCTTCGGCTTCTTTGCCTTTGATCACTTTTGCGGTAACCGTTCCTTCTTTCCAGAACAGCTCCCGTAATTTTTTTCTCGCCTCCGGGTTTTCACTTACCCACTCGGCAATAATATCCCGCGCACCTTCCAGGGCTTCGGGCACATCGGCTACGCCTTTACCGGCATCAACAAACGTTTGGGCGAATGCGTCCAGGTCAAACTTTTCCTGATCGAAGATTTTAAGCGCGAGCGGCTCAAGACCTTTTTCTTTTGCTACACTGGCTCGTGTTTTTCGTTTCGGTTTGTAGGGCAGGTAAATGTCTTCCAGTTCGGCCAGCGTTTGGGCGCCAACGATGAGCGCCAGTAATTCGGGGGTGAGCTTATCCTGCTTCTCGATGGAGGTGAGCACGGTTTCCCTGCGCTTATCCAACTCGCGCAGTTGTTCCAGGCGATCGCGAATGGTGGCAATCATTACTTCATCCATGCTTCCCGTCATTTCTTTCCGGTAGCGGGAAATGAAGGGGATGGTGGATCCCGAAGCCAGTAGCTCGGCTACAGCCGAAACGTACTTGCCGGGTTGCGCTAATTCTTTTGCAATTTGATCCGTCCAGCGCGCGAAGTCCGATGGTTCCATATTTTTAGTTGAGGCAGCAAAAATAGAAGAAGGAAATTTACCCGCAATACAGTATTTTGAATGCAGTTTATCAAATTAAAGTTCAACCAGACCAAACGCTATGTCTCCTTACCTCGCAGAATTTCTTGGCACGCTCATCCTCATTGTATTAGGCGATGGTGTTGTTGCGTCAGTCGTATTAAAAGGTTCCAAATCAGAAAATGCCGGATGGCTGGCCATTGTCGTAGGCTGGGGACTGGCGGTTACCCTGGCCATTTACGCGGTAGGCAATTTCAGCGGGGCACATATTAATCCGGCTGTAACCGTAGCCCTGGCCTTTAATGGAAGTTTTGCCTGGAACATGGTGCCCGGGTATGTGGCGGCACAGGTGGCGGGCGCCTTTTGTGGTGGCGTGTTAGTCTGGATTCATTTTCTGCCGCATTGGAAGGTTACTGAAAATCCGGACGTAAAACTCGCCATCTTTTCAACCGGTCCGGCCATTCGTTCTGCCGTCAATAACCTCATCAGCGAAATCATTGGTACAGCCGTGCTCATTTTAGGATTGCTCACGATTGGTGCAAATAAATTTACGGAAGGATTGAATCCATTGGTTGTAGGCTTGCTCATTATTTCCATTGGGTTGAGTTTGGGGGGAACAACCGGGTTTGCCATTAACCCGGCACGCGATCTCGGTCCGCGTCTTGCGCATTTTATTTTACCCATCCACGGTAAAGGCCATTCCGATTGGCCTTATGCCTGGATTCCCGTTGCCGGACCTTTGATTGGTGGTATATTAGGGGCAGTAATCTACCTGTTTGTATTTCCACAGGCTTCCAGTTAGTACGATGGATTTCGTTAGGACCCGCACCGAACTGCTCGAAAAGTTAAACACCACACCCTACGACTTATTGATTATTGGTGGTGGAATAACCGGTGCTGGTATTGCCCTGGATGCTGCGCTGCGCGGGTTGAGGACTGCACTTATTGAGAAAAACGATTTTGCATCGGGCACCAGCAGCCGGTCGACTAAACTTATTCATGGCGGACTCCGCTACCTGAAGCAATTTGAGTTTGCGCTGGTAAAGGAAGTGGGCACCGAGCGGGCCATTGTGCACCGGTTAGCGCCTCACTTAACCGTGGCCGAGAAGATGTTGCTTCCGCTGAAGGAAGGGCGGGGGTTGGGTACGGTGCTGACCTCCTTCGGGTTAAAACTGTACGACTGGCTGGCCGGGGTAAATCCCGAAGACCAACGCAAAATGCTGACGCGGAAAAAGACCCTTGAACTGGAACCCTTGCTCAAACCCGATGGCATTAAGGGGGGCGGTTTATATGCCGAATACCGAACCGATGATGCACGGTTAACGATTGAAATTCTTAAAACTGCCCGACTTCATGGTGCCGATGTGCTAAACTATGTAAAGTCGAATGGCTTTATGTATGACAATGGCCGCATTCATGGGGTGCTTGCACTGGATGGGTTGTCGGATAGTCCAGTGATTGTTAAAGCCAAAGCTATTGTCAATGCAACCGGTCCGTGGGTGGATAAATTAAGAGTGCTGGATAATTCCATTAAAGGAAAGAAACTACACCTTACCAAAGGTGTGCACATTGTTGTGCCGCAGCACCGCTTCCCGGTTAGGCAGGCCATTTATTTTGATGTGCCCGATGGCCGGATGATTTTCGCTATTCCAAGAGGCCACACCACATACATCGGAACCACCGATACCGATTACAAAGACAACATCGACCACGTTGTAACTACTCCGGAAGATGCCCGCTATTTACTGGATGCGGTAAATGATTCCTTCCCGACTGTGAAACTCAATGTAAACGACATCATCTCAAGTTGGGCCGGGTTGCGGCCATTGATTTACGAAGCCGGACGCTCGGCATCCGAGCTATCCCGTAAGGATGAAATTTTTGAATCCTCTACCGGATTAATTTCAATAGCCGGAGGGAAACTTACCGGGTACCGCAAGATGGCCGAGCGGGTAGTGGATATGGTTATTGAACGAAACTTTAAGTCGGGCAATTTAAAACCTTGCGCGACAGCCCGCACCCAACTTGTGGGTGGTACCTTTAAAAATGCCAAAGAAGTTGAGCGCTACCGCGATGTTGTTACCGAAGCATTACGCCCGTACAACCTTGAGCATCACGCCATAAGCCTGGTACATACCTACGGTAGACAATGTGATACGATTGTTGTTAAATTGAAAGCTTTGCAAGATGACAATCCGGAAGTCAGGTTAGGCCGAGCCGAACTTTGGTTTACGCTGAAAGAGGAGTTGGTTCAAACCCCATTGGATTTTTTTAACCGCAGAACCGGAATGTTGTATTTTGATACTCAACGGATGCAAATCCTTATGGAACCCATACTTCAGGATTTTAAAACGTATTTTAACTGGCCTGAAGAACGGGTAGTGGTGGAGCGGTTAAACCTGGAGGAAGCCATTGCGCAAGCACAATTAAAACGATCACATGAATCATGACTAAAAGCCAATACATAATTGCCCTCGACCAGGGAACCACCAGTTCGCGGGCTGTGCTGTTTAATGCGCACGGTGAAATTGTGGCCGTGACACAAAAAGAATTTCGCCAGCTCTTTCCGCAGTCGGGCTGGGTAGAACATGACCCGATGGAAATTCTCAATACTCAATTGGGTGTGTTGGAAAAGTTGATTACCGATCAGGGTGTTCCTCCGACTGATATAAAAGCCATCGGCATTACCAACCAACGGGAAACCACCGTGGTGTGGGATAAGCATACGGGAGTGCCGGTGTACAACGCCATCGTATGGCAGGATAAACGCACGGCTTCTATTTGTGAAGAACTGGTCTCAGCCGGATTGGGCCCTTATGTGCGTGAAAACACCGGGTTGGTTATTGATTCGTATTTCTCCGGAACAAAAATCAAGTGGATACTGGACAACGTTCCGCAGGCCCGCCAAAAAGCAGAACAAGGTGATTTGCTCTTTGGCACGATCGACACGTGGCTGATCTGGAACATGACCAACCGGAAAGCGCACGTAACCGATGTAACCAATGCTTCCAGAACATTAGTGTACAACATTCAAGCGTTGACGTGGGACAAAAAATTATTGAAGGAGCTTACCATACCTGAAACGATGTTGCCCGAAGTAAAAGCTTCGGCTGATCATTTTGGTGATTATGAATACAAGGGTGTTGGCATACCCATTGCCGGTGTGGCCGGTGACCAGCGCCAC
>CAZOYJ010000038.1:8111-21368 GCA_964583905.1 uncultured Roseivirgaceae bacterium | reverse complement strand
GGAACACCCTTTGCAAAATCCTGACATTCAAAAGCTTGAATGGCTCTTTAATGGAGCAACCCCATCGGCTGACCTGACACTAAGTGGGTATTTTATAGGCCCCAGAAAAGAAATGATAACCCCGTGGAGTACCAACGCGGTTGAAATTACCCAAACGATGGGCATTAAAGGCATTCAGCGGATTGAAGAATTTTTTGAAGTACCACAACCTGATGCTACTTACGACCGCATGTTGCAGGTGCTGTATTCCGGGTTAGACCAGGATCTTTTTACCATCCACCATTCACCCGAACCCATTATTGACATTGATGATATTGCAGCATACAACGAGCGGGAAAGTCTTGCTCTGAGCCTGGAGGAAATTGATTACCTGGAGAAAGTAAGCCTTGAATTGGGCCGCAAACTTACCGATAGCGAAGTATTCGGCTTTTCACAGGTGAACTCCGAGCACTGCCGCCATAAAATTTTTAACGGTACATTTATTATCGATGGTGAAGCGAAACCCAGCACCCTTTTTCAACTGATTAAGAAAACCTCAAAAGAAAATCCGAACTTCATTGTTTCGGCTTATAAGGATAATGTAGCCTTTATTAAAGGCCCCGCCATTGAACAATTCGCCCCAGGCCGGCAAGACACCCCCGATTTCTTTGAAGTAAAGGATATCGTATCGGTCATATCCCTGAAAGCCGAAACCCACAACTTTCCTACAACCGTTGAACCTTTTAACGGTGCCGCAACCGGATCGGGGGGTGAAATACGCGACCGGCTGGCCGGTGGAAAGGGCTCCTTACCGCTTGCCGGAACGGCCGTTTACATTACCGCCTATCCACGCCTTGCGGGCGGACGGGCATGGGAAAAGAAGTTCGAAGCAAGAAAATGGCTTTATCAAACGCCCGAAGAAATCCTGATCAAGGCTTCAGATGGGGCATCGGATTTTGGAAACAAATTCGGCCAACCCATCATCAACGGAAGTGTGCTCACCTTCGAGCATTTTGAAAACGATAAAAAATATGGCTTCGATAAAGTAATTATGCTGGCCGGGGGCATCGGGTTTGGCAAAGAAAAAGACAGCCAGAAAGAGTCGCTTCAACCGGGCGATAAAATTGTGTTGCTGGGAGGCGACAATTACCGAATCGGCATGGGGGGTGGCGCAGTGTCATCGGTGGCAACCGGTGAATTTGGAAATGCCATTGAACTGAATGCCATTCAGCGCTCTAACCCGGAAATGCAAAAGCGCGCCATGAATGCCATCCGTGCATTAGCCGAACTGGACAATAACCCCATTGTTTCCATTCACGATCATGGCGCTGGCGGACATTTTAACTGCTTAAGCGAATTATTGGAAGAAACCGGTGGCACTATTCAATTGGATCAATTGCCGGTTGGCGATCCCACCCTATCCGATAAAGAATTACTCAGCAATGAGTCGCAGGAACGCATGGGACTTGCCATTAAGGAAAAGGATTTAACCTTACTAAAAAACATAGCCGACCGGGAGCGTGCTCCTATGTATGTTATCGGTGAGGCAACCGGTAACAGTCGGTTAACTTTTGAAAAAAAGAATCAAGCCAAAAAACCTGTTGATTTTGAAGTACGCCACCTGTTGGGGTCATCGCCCAAAACCATATTAACCGATACCACACAAAAACCGGCATGGAAAAAGGTGGAATACGATTCATCCAAACTCCACGAATACCTCGAACAGGTATTGCAACTGGAAGCCGTTGCCTGCAAAGACTGGTTGACGAACAAAGTCGACCGCTCCGTTACGGGTAAGGTTGCTACCCAACAAACCTGTGGAGAGTTACAACTTCCCTTGAACAACTTAGGGGTAATGGCACTTGATTTTTTGAGCAACAAAGGCGTAGCCACCGCTATCGGACATGCACCCGGTGCTGCCCTGGTAAACCCGGCTGCCGGCAGCAAACTGGCCATAGCCGAAGCGCTCACCAACCTGGTATTTGCCCCACTTACGCATGGTTTAAAAGGCGTTTCATTCAGTGCAAACTGGATGTGGCCGGCCAAACAACCCGGTGAAAACGCCCGGTTATACGAAGCTGTTGAAGCGGTGAGTGATTTTGCCATCCAACTTGGACTTAACATTCCTACCGGGAAGGATTCGCTATCCATGGCACAGAAATATCCGAATGGCGATGTGGTGCTGTCTCCCGGAACCGTAATTATTTCGGCAGTTGCCGAAGTGGAAGACATCCGTAAAACTATTTCACCAGCGCTACAACCAATTGAAGGTTCATTGCTCCTGTACATTGACTTTTCGAACGATGAATTCAAATTAGGTGGCAGCAGCTTTGCCCAAATCCGGAATGCGGTTGGAGAAGAGGCGCCTACGGTAAAAGATCCATCCTATTTTGTAAAGGCTTTTGAAACCATTCAACAAGCCATAAAGGATGGGCGGGTTTTGGCGGGACACGATATTTCAGCCGGAGGATTGATTACAGCCTTGCTGGAGATGTGTTTTCCTTCGAAGCACATCGGCATAGATACTGATGTAACAGCCCTTGGTGATGACCTTATTAAAATTCTCTTTGCTGAAAACCCGGGGATATTGCTTCAGGTTGAAGGTTCGGCAGTGGCCAATCAATTGAAGCACAACGGGATTCGGTTCCATACGATTGGTACCGTTACCGTAAAACCTTACGTAACGCTGGTCCATCAAAATCAAACCGAAACCTTCAGCATTGAACAGTTGCGCAGCACCTGGTACAAAACTTCCTTTCTGCTTGATCAGCAACAACGGCCGGCTGCTCATGCTGAAAAGCGCTATCGGCATTATAAAGAACAGCCGCTCACCTATGCTTTCCCAAATGCGTTTACCGGAACTTTTGAGGGGTACCATATTGTACCACACAGGCGCAATTCTTCGGGTATTAAAGCGGCTATCATTCGTGAAAAAGGTGTAAATGGCGATCGGGAAATGGCGTATGCCTTATACCTGGCAGGTTTTGATGTAAAAGATGTACACATGACCGACCTCGTAACCGGGCGCGAAGACCTTTCCGGTGTTAACATGATTGTATTTGTGGGTGGATTTTCAAACTCCGATGTGCTTGGATCTGCCAAAGGTTGGGCAGGTTCTTTCTTGTATAATCCAAAAGCCAAACTGGCCCTCGAAAATTTCTACAAACGAAACGATACACTTTCGTTGGGGGTGTGCAACGGCTGCCAACTCATGATGGAACTCGGGCTGCTTTATCCCGAAATGGGCAATAAACACCCCCGCATGCATCATAACGGCTCCGGGAAATTTGAATCTAGCTTTGTTAATGTTTCCATACCAGAAAACAATTCAGTCTTGTTGAAATCACTGGCCGGTTCACGGCTTGGTGTTTGGGTTGCACATGGTGAAGGTCGGTTTATTTTACCGGAAGGCACACCCTATTCGGTTGCTGCTACTTATACCTACACAGAATACCCCGGCAATCCCAATGATTCAGATTTTGGAATTGCTGCGCTCTGTTCGAAGGACGGTCGGCACCTGGCCATCATGCCCCATATTGAACGTTCGCTATTCCCCTGGAACTGGCCCTATTATCCCCATCACAGAAAACTGGATAAGATTTCGCCCTGGATGGAGACCTTTTTCCAAGCGAAATCATGGATTCAAAGCAATTCTGAAACCTAAACAGCAGGTTAATTGTTCGGTTTAAGTATTTCCGCTACATTCATCTGCTTAAACCGCTGGCCTATGAAAATTCAATACCCTCTTTTGCTTCTGCTGGCAATCTTAACCTCATGCCTGGGTTATAAAGAACTACCTGTCGAGTACGATTACAGCTTTAAAGGTCAGTTTAAGAAATACCGAACGTTTGAGATCATGAAGCCCACGGGTGGCGATCAAACCATGTCGAATGAATTGATTGAGAGTTCAATAATTTCGAGGATGAAATTTTTAGGCTATCGCCAGACAGATAACCGGCCACACCTGCTGATCAGTTTTAAAATGTTTGAGGACAGCTTGAATTTTCAGGGATATTCCCAACCTGAAATTGAAGAATGGATCAAAACTCAAAATGAAAACCTCAACTATGAACGTAAAAAGTTCGATTTAAAAACAGGCACTTTGCTCATTCAATTTTTTGACAGGCGCCAAAACCGGAGTGTATGGCAAGGATATGCCACCACCCTCTACGGTCCGATTGATTATAGCAACAACCGGCATTTGCGCAATGCTGTTATTTCCATACTGGATAAATACAGATTCTGGGCCGAGGGCTTTATCGAAGGAACAGCCAGCAAAGAAACCGATTTGTAGCGCACCTAACGTTACCCATATTTTTCGCTTAAAATTAGCCGGGTGAGTCGGTTTTCTGAAAATTAATTTTACCTTTGCAATCCCAAAAAACAGGGTTTTCTTGCTTAAATCAAGGAAATTGTCCGATGGTGTAATGGTAGCACAGAAGATTTTGGTTCTTTTAGTCAGGGTTCGAATCCTTGTCGGACAACAGAACACTAAAATCCCTCCCGGCCTGGTCGGGAGGGATTTTAGTTAATCAAAAACATGGCGGTAAAACTATTCAGCGGACGCACAACCCAATACCTGGCAGAGAAAATCGCTCATGCCTATGGTGAAATGTTGGGCGAGGTGAACTACCAGCAGTTCAGCGATGGCGAGATGTCGCCTTTTATTGCCGAGTCGGTTCGGGGCCACGAAGTGTTTATCATCCAATCCACCTTTGCCCCATCCGATAACCTGATGGAACTTCTGCTGATGGTCGATGCAGCCAAACGAGCCAGTGCATCAAGCGTAAATGTGGTCATTCCGTATTTTGGCTATGCCCGTCAGGACCGCAAAGACAGGCCCCGGGTGTCTATTGGCGCCAAGCTTATTGCCAACCTCATTTCTGCAGCCGGTGCCGACCGCATTATGACTTGCGACCTGCATGCAGAACAAATCCAGGGGTTCTTTGACATCCCGGTTGACCATTTGGATGGCGCTTACATCTTTGTTCCATACCTGAAATCGCTTGGCCTTACCGACATTATGTTTGCTTCACCCGATGTGGGCGGGATTAAACGCGCACGAAGCTTTGCCAAGTTTTTTGATGCCGAACTGGCCGTGTGCGACAAATACCGGAAAGAAGCCAACACGGTAACCTCCATGCGGTTGATTGGAGAAGTGGAAGGCAAAGACGTGGTATTGGTGGATGACCTGGTAGATACAGCCGGTACGATTTGTAAGGCGGCAGCCTTGCTAAAAGATAAGGGTGCTAAATCGGTACGGGCAGCCTGTACCCATCCGGTGCTTTCCGGAAACGCCTACGAAACGATCGAGGACTCCGTGCTTGAAGAACTGGTGGTAGCCGATACCATCCCCCTGAAAAAAACAACTTCTAAAATAAAGGTATTGACGGTATCGGATTTGTTTGCCAAAGCCATCCGTAAGATTCATGATCATGAATCCATCAGTTCATTATTTATCCGACTTTAATTTTTAAAATCAATTTATAACTAAACAGTAAAACAAATGAAAACCATTGAGATTGTAGGGTATAAACGAGCGAATCTCGGGAAAGCTGAATCCAAAAGACTTAGAGATGAAGGTTTTGTTCCATGCGTGGTGTATGGCGGAAACGAGCAAACCCATTTCTATGCGCCCATGATTCTTTTCCGCGAGCTGGTTTACACCAACGAAGCACACTTTGTTCACCTGAACGTTGAAGGCGAAGAATCACAGGCTATTTTACAGGAAGTGCAATTCCACCCGGTAAGTGAAATTATTTTACATGCCGATTTTCTGAAAATTACAGAAGACCGGAAGATTAAAATGAACATTCCGATTAAACTGGTTGGACTGGCTGCCGGTGTTGTCAAAGGTGGAACGCTGGTGCGGAAAAAAGCTTCCCTGAAAGTTTATGGCTTTGCTAAAGATATGCCTGATCACATTGATGTGGATGTCACTTCTTTGGATTTCCATCACGCTATTAAAGTAAGCGATATGGAGTACAAAAACCTGGAATTTCTCGACCCATCGGCTGCAGCCATTGCTGCGGTTGAAGTTTCGCGGGCTGCTAAAATGGCTGTTGAAGACGAAGCTGCAGCTGCTGTCACTGCGCCTGAAGCTCCTGCTGCCGATGCCGCAAAAAAGGCTGAAGCTCCCAAAAAGGAAGAAGGTAAAAAATAATTGTTTTCCGAATAAACTGAAATCCTGTCCCAAAATTCGGGACAGGATTTTTTGTTTACAGTCGTTTAACCGTGCATCTTAACAGCCTGAACAAGTTTTCAATAGTTAACCAATGAAATACCTCATAGCAGGTTTAGGAAACATCGGGCCGAAATATGAACTCACCCGGCATAACATTGGGTTTCTCATACTCGACCGGTTGGCCGATATTCAAAAGATTTCGTTTTCGCTGGAACGTCACGCAGAAAAAGCCGAACTTAAATACAAGGGCAAACACATCCACCTGATCAAGCCATCTACTTACATGAACCTGAGCGGAAAGGCCATTTCCTATTGGTTACAACAGCTTGCCATTCCTAAAGAAAACCTGTTGGTGGTGGTGGATGATCTCGCCCTGCCCTTTGGCACCTTGCGGATGCGGGGTAAAGGTGGATCGGCCGGACATAATGGATTAAAGCACATTGAAGAAACACTCGGAGGCCCACAGTATGCGCGGCTTCGCTTCGGCATTAGTGATGAATTCCACAAAGGACAGCAGGTTAATTATGTACTCAGCAATTTTTCAGCTGACGAATTCAACAAGCTCCCACAACTCATGGATAAGGCTTCCGATATGATTCTTTCGTTTTGTACAATCGGACTTGAGCGTACGATGAATCAATTCAACAGTTAATCTTCGGCCGCGACAGATCCGCAAATCATCAAACGTAAATCGTCAGCTAACTGTTGAACCGGGTACAACCAGCTCAGTAGGTTCAATCAGCCGAAGCTTGCCATCCGGTTCTTCCGCCATCAAAATCATGCCTTGCGATTCAATGCCCATCATTTTACGGGGCGCCAGGTTGGCAATCAGGGTAACCTGCTTACCAATTATTTCTTCGGGCGTATAGTGTTGCGCAATTCCGCTCAATACCGTGCGCTGGTCAACACCGGTGTCTACTGTAAGTTTGAGCAGCTTATTCGACTTTTCCATCTTTTCAGCCGTGAGCACTTTACCAATACGAATGTCGAGCTTGGAAAAATCATCGATGGTAATTTCGGGTTTAAGCGGTTTAACGGATGGTGTTTCGGGCGAAACCATAGGTTCATTCGTTTTTCTAAGTTTATCGATTTGCTTTTGAATATCCTCGTCTTCCACCTGCCGGTAGAGCAGTTCAGGCGCACCGAGTTGATGGTGTTCAGGAACCGCATGAATCAATTCGCCCAATGTCCAGAATTTCTTCCAATGGCTGTCGAATGCTGAACTGTTCAGTTGTTTTCTCAAACGTTGAGCAGCATCCGGTAAAAAGGGTTCACACGCAATTGCCAGATTTCCCACAACGGTAAGGGCATAATTTAGTATACAACCCACTGCCTCCGGATCTTCTTTGGCAAGTTTCCAGGGTTCAGTATCGGCTAAAAACTTATTCCCCAACCGTGCCATATTCATCAATTGGAACTGGGCTTCACGGAACCGGAAATTATTCAGCGCTTCAATCATTTCGGTTACCGAGCCGGTTAATTCTTCGTGTGTTTTATGATAAACTGCAAGAATCTTTTTTCTTCGTTCATCGGTGCCCGGCAACTCATGCTCGGATGGAACCTTACCATCAAAGTATTTCCAGGTGAGTACCATTACCCGGTTCACAAAATTGCCAAATATGGCAACCAACTCGCTGTTAACTTTTTGCTGGTAATCTTTCCAGGTAAAGTCCGAGTCTTTGGTTTCGGGTGATATGGAGGTGAGTACATACCGCAGTTCATCTCTCCGGTTCGGAAAATCGATCAGGTATTCATGCAACCAAACGGCATGATTGCGGGAGGTTGAGATTTTATCGCCTTCCAGGTTTAGAAATTCATTGGCCGGAACATTATCGGGGAAAATATAATCGCCAGCTGCCTTTAAGATGGCCGGAAATATAATGCAATGAAATACAATGTTATCCTTACCGATAAAATGAATAAGACGTGTCTCGGGATCCTTCCAGTATTTCTCCCAACCTTCGGGCAACAATTCCTTCGTAGCCGAAATGTAGCCGATGGGCGCATCGAACCACACGTATAATACTTTTCCGGTGGCGCCTTCTACCGGAACGGGCACGCCCCAATCGAGATCGCGGGTAATGGATCGGGGTTGTAATCCCTGGTCAATCCACGACTTGCACTGTCCGTATACGTTTACCTTCCAGTCATCCTTGTGGCCGTCAATCACCCACTCCTTAAGCCAGCTTTCAAATTTATCCAATGGAAAATACCAATGCCGGGTGGGCTTCAGTACGGGTGATTTGCCCGAAACCGTTGACCGTGGGTGTATTAATTGTCGCGGACTCAGACTGGTTCCGCATTTCTCACATTGATCGCCATACGCATCCGGATGGCCGCAACTTGGGCAGGTGCCGGTAATGTAGCGATCGGCCAGAAAAATCTGTTCCTGCTCATCAAAATACTGGTCGGAAGTTTCTTCAAGAAAAATTCCTTTATCGTAAATATTTTTAAAAAAACCCTGTGCGGTTGCGTAGTGGGTTGCATTGGATGTTCTTGAATATACATCGAACGATATTCCAAAATCTTCAAAGGCCTGTTTCATGATGTTGTGGTACTTATCCACAAACTGCTTTGGGGTTACGCCTTCCTTTTTAGCACCCAGGGTAATGGCAACGCCATGTTCATCCGATCCGCAAATAAAAATAACATCTTCACCGGTTAACCGTAAGTACCGCACATAGGTATCGGCCGGCAAGTATGCACCGGCAATGTGGCCGATGTGCAAGGGCCCATTGGCATACGGTAGTGCTGCGGTTACGGTGGTTCGTTTAAATTTTTTCATAGCATCATTCACCCCTTCCGGGGATTGCAAAGATGTGCATTGAGCAGGAGGTAAAAAAATTAAAGTTTCGGTTCAACTTCTTCCAACTCGGCAGGAATTTCAAGCGGCAATTTAACCTGGAATACCGTTAGCCCATCATCCGCTTGTTGCCAGGTGATTTCTCCACCTAACCGGGTAGTGGCCTGTTTGCTAAGGTATAAACCAAGCCCTCCTGTACCGGAGAATTCGGAAGCGCGCGAAAACATCTGGAAAATTTTGTCGGTGTGGGATTCGTTTATCCCTAGACCATTGTCTACTACACTTAAATAAATAAAACCCTCATCAGCATGAGCTCTGATTAAAGCAAACGGCTCAGACCGGTTTGAATGGTTATGAAACTTGATGGCATTATCCACCAGGTTTTCAAGGATAATCCGTACCAGTGCATCGTCAGAACGAAAGCTCAATCCTTGTGGAACTTCCCGTTTGAAAACAAACCGTGGCGGAGTTCCCTTTTTTGTCTCCAGCAAAATAATGTCATCCAGGATTTTGTTGACGTCCAGAAGCTCGGGAATGAGTTTTGCGTTATTAATCTGGTTAACAATTAACAGGCGGGTTAAAATGCGATTGAGTTTGGAGGCAGTCGTATCGAGTTTTTTCAGGTAGTCGAGCGCTACCGCTTCTTTAACATCCAACAGGGCAATGTTACAGATCCCCATCAGGCTGGCCAACGGCCCTCGGATGTCGTGCGAGATTTTATAGATGAAGTGATCCATCTCTTCATTTACCTTCTTTAGTTCCTCATTTACCTTCTTTAAAGAACGGTTGGCCACTTGCAAATCATAGGTAGCTTTGTTCACTTCAAGTTGGAGTTCATCTGCATGGGCCTGCAATTTCAGGTTTTGCGCTTCAATAACAGCCTTGGCATCCGACAGCGCGGCATTCACCCGTTTTTTCACCTGGTTACTCCTGTACAATACAAACACAAGCAAGCCGGCCAACAGCGCAATGATGCCAATGGAGGTGTTTAATATCCGTTGCCGGGCCAGGGCTTCTTCCTTACTGGCAATGGTGGCAATGTTTTCACGCTCCTCAAACTGGGTTTGAATTTTGGCGATGTTCTTCACCAACTCCTCCCCGATAATACTGTCCTTTAATGTGATGTACTTGTTTTGGTAGAAGGAGGCCTTCTGATAATCTTCCGCTTGGTTGTACAGGTTGGAGAATTCCCGGTAAATGTCGATGCGAAGTTGGTTGTAGCCGAGTTTTGTAACCAATGTCTCAGCTTCGGCCAGGTAAGCGTTCGCTTTTTCGTACTGGTTGTTGGCTAACGACACCCTGCCCAGGTAGATCAGGTTTTCAGATTGAAATCGTTTATTGTCGGTTTGGGTTGCCCGTTGTAGCGATTCTTTGAAATATTTCTCAGCTTCATCGTTCTTGCCTAATCCAAAATTGGCAACGCCTTGCGCATAAATGCCTTCAATTAATATTTCATCTGAACACGTAGGCGCACAAACAGATAACCCGTTGGCAATTGCCTCCAAAGCGGCACCGAAATTTTTGAGTTGGATGTTACACAATCCTATATTGATGTAGGCCCGGTCCAAATCCCACATATCCTTAATCTCATTCTTTAGACTTACAGAACGATTAAAATACTCAAGAGCCTTCTCCCAATTTTTTAGTTTAAAATAAACAAACCCAATGTTATTTAAGGTGATGCTGATCTCTCCTTTATTGCCGCCCTTTTCCCGTACAACCAAAGATCGAAAATGATATTCCAATGCTTTATCATACTCAGCTTTAAAGGAATAAGCAATGGCAAGGGAATTAAACAAAATTTTAACTTCATCAGGAAAATTATTGCGAATGGCAATTCCCAAGGAACGTTCAGCACTAAAAATAGAACTATCGATCTTATCAAGGCGTCTATACGCTGAAGACATTACACGGCCTGCCTTTACCATTGTTAAACTATCACGAACCTCTTTCGCGGTTGCATACGAGTCGAGGGCAAAGCGTAACGCCATAGTCACATCAACCGGAATGTAATCGTAAGCCATCGCATATAAAATATCGGCCCGCTGTGCACCCCTGGCAGTAGGCAGCAATTGTTTTAAGGAATCAAGTCTGGGAGTTTGTGCGGTTGCAAAAAACATCGACCCGCCAAGTATGCCCAGCGTTACCATGATACGCATTAAAATACCTGAATAGAATTGGTACACGTGTGATCCGGTTGAATTTTTACCTGAAATTAAATTGGCGGCTGCGCCCACCTTTGCAAGGTCAATTAAACTAAAATTCAAACCAACTACTAACCTTAAATTTTAAAAAAATGAAAAAACTATTTTACATCTTTTTGTTCGCATTTGCCAGCGCCCTTACCATCACTTCTTGTGCCGATGAAGAAATCAATCCTTCCAGCGAACTGGAAAATGGCGGAGGTGGAGTATCCGTTGACGGCAATAATTAATATAAAATATTATACCTATGAAATCCAGGATACTTTTAGTCTTGGGCATTGTTACCCTGACAACACTTTCGTTCACCCTTGTGTCAATTCACACGGCTGAACCCTTACCGGAAAAAACAACCGAAGTGACGCCAGCAACAACCATGAACACCGAACCTTCCGGAGGATTTGTTTCGGAAGACAGGTACTGATGATTATAATTTAATACCTTGTATATCAATTACATACAAGGCACCCAGTAACTGGGTGCCTTTGTGTATTTTTGGCCGTTTGTGTTTTTCGCTTAGTGAATTTCTTCAAACGGTCGGGGCTGCCCGACTGCGAAAAATGTAAAAGCGATTACGCCTGCCTTCTACACTGCAACCGTATACTAAACAAGAGGTGTACACCTCATCGCGAAATTCTCTACACCGACCTTTCCGCTAATTTTCATCATAAAGCTACACCACTACTAAGGAAAAGGCGATTCACAAATCCCTGCGATGAACTTCATCTTCTCTTCATCCACGCATCACACCATCTGCAATGATGTCCAATTTGGGCCGATGAATGCGCAATACATCGGATAAACGGTGAGGACACGGGCAGCTTATAAATTCCTTGTACTAGCTCAAATCTTACCCCGGTATTCTATGGATGTAAGGCATACTGACAGAGTGTGCTCATCAACTGATTTTGTATAGTATTAAACCCAAATCTTACATCAAATTTACCACCCCTTACACCCCCGGTCAGTTACCTTTTACGGCCTTGATTAAGGCTGCCATTTCCTATTGAATCCGCATCTCAAAAGGCATTCTGGCTTGAGTTCCATACAAGGTTTTTACCTGTTGCCATTTTTCATAATGGGTATAATATTCGCCCAACTCACGCTTTAACGACTGGGTGCGGGCATTGTCACTAAGCTGGCTCATTAACTGCTCAAAGAATGGCTTTTCGCGCGGATACAACTTCACGCTATACGCATCAAGGCCCGCCTTAGTAGCCGCAACGGCTATCGCATCGTTATAGCCACCTAATATATCCACCAATCCCCGGGTTACCGCCTGTTCACCCGACCACACCCGACCAGAAGCAACTTTTTTCAGCTCTTCAACTTCCATACCCCGCCCTTCTGCCGCCTTGCGGGTAAAGGTTTCATAAATTTCTTCGGTTCTACGCTGCCACACATTTTTCTCAGCAGTGGTTAAGGGACGGGTCAGGGTTACCATCTCGCCATACTCACCAGTGTTAATCTCATCAAACGTAATTCCGATTTTGTTATTCAAAAATCCGCTGGCATCAAACAACACACTGAAAATTCCAATGGAGCCGGTTATCGAATGCGGTTGTGCTACAATGGTGTCACATGCCATGGCCAGGTAGTAACCACCTGAAGCCGCTAAGTTTGACATGGAAGCAATTACCGGCTTTTCTTTTGCCGCCAAGGATACTTCTCGCCACATGATATCAGAAGCCTGAAATGAACCACCCGGAGAGTTGATGCGAATGACAATCGCCTTTACTTTTTTATTCTGCCGTGCTTTGCGGATTTCTTCCGCGATGGTAGTGCCACCCACTACCCCCTCTTTTGACTGGCCCGGCATAATGGTACCATCGGCAACGATCACTGCAATTTCATCGGCTGGTTGTTTCTTTTGAGTGATGGATTTGTTATACCGGTTCAGCCGGATGAGTTTAACCTTAGTGTCGGCCTTTAATCCGAGGCGGTCGCGAAGCTCATCCTGAACTTCATCGTAATACAACAACGCATCTACCAGGCCGTACTCAACAGCCAGGTCGGCATTGCGCGCCAACATGTTATCTGAAATTTCGCGCAACCTGGGTTGCGGGATGTTACGGGCTTCAGCAATCCCG
>CAZOYJ010000038.1:0-8101 GCA_964583905.1 uncultured Roseivirgaceae bacterium | reverse complement strand
TTAGCACATGGTTGTAAATGGAGTTTACCAATTCAGTTAACTGCAACCGGTTCTCGGCACTCATCTTCTCCAGTATAAAAGGCTCTACGGCACTTTTGAAATCCCCTACCCGGAAAATTTCCGGCTTGATATCGAGCTTTTCAAATAACCGTTTGTAGAAACTAATCTCCACCGTCAGGCCATTAAACTCTACTTCACCTTCCGGATTCAGGTATACTTTATCGGCAGCCGATGCCAGGTAATAGGCGCCTTCCGACATCACATCCGAATAGGCCACTACCCACTTCCCGGATTCACGGAAATCAATCAATGATTGACGTATCTCTTCCAAAGACGCAAAGCCGGTCATCGGAAAGCTCACGTTCAGGAAGATGCCATCTATTTTTGGATCGGTCTCAGCATAGCGGATCGTTTCCTTTAATTTCAACAACCCGATATTTTGCACACCCCCGGAAAAAAAGGGCAGCCCTTCGAACGGATTATCCACTTGCTGCTCAGTAATCTCGGCATCCAACCGTAAATGCAGCACGGAATTATTACTCAGCACCACCTTCTCATCGGCCGTAAGGGCGCCAATTACCAGGAAAAACAAAAGAAGACTGATAAAGCTGAAGAGCACAAGCGCCAGTAAGGAGGCGAAAAATGTTTTTAAAAAATTCATAGGCTAAATTATTTTGAATCAAAGTTACGCTTTGTTATCTGCCGGTAACAAGTTTAGTTTGCACCCAAACCTATATGGAGTCTGTTTATTTACTACTGGGCAGTAACCTGGGCGACCGGCTGGGAAATATCCACCGCGCTCATCAGCAAATCAGTCGCATGGTGGGTACAGTTATTACAACCTCTTTGGTTTATAAAACTGCCGCCTGGGGTAAAACAGACCAACCCGACTTCTATAACCAGGTAGTAGTGGTTGAAACCGGGTTAAGCCCGCATCAAGTGCTTGAATGCATTAACCGGATTGAAAAAAGTTTAGGAAGAATTCGTGCCGAAAAATGGGGTACCCGCATCCTTGACATCGATATTTTATTTTTTGGAAACAAGGTTTTGAATGAATCCGACCTCCAGGTTCCGCATCCGGGCATTGCGGAACGTAAGTTTACACTTATTCCGCTGAATGAAATCAGTCCCCACCTGATCCACCCGCTATCCGGCAAAACCATAACTGAACTGTTGCAGATGTGTACTGATCCCTTACCAGTCGAGGTGCTCGAAAATCCTATACCCCTCCCGCCTCCACTTCCGGAGCAATCTTCTTGACTAATCCCTGTAATACTTTTCCCGGTCCGCATTCTGTAAATACTAAGGCGCCATCTTCCACCATCTTTTTAACCGATTGCGTCCACCGTACGGGAGCGGTAAGCTGGTCAATCAGATTTTTCTTAATCGTAGCTACGTCTGTTGCGGGTAAAGCAGTTGCATTTTGGTACACCGGGCAAACCGGGGTGTTAAAATGAGTGGCTTCAATGGCGGCAGCCAGTTCTTCGCGCGCGGGTTCCATGAGTGGCGAATGAAAGGCACCTCCCACTTGCAACGGTAAAGCTCTTTTTGCACCGGCCGCTTTCATTTTCTCGCACGCTATTTCAATGCCTTTTATGCTTCCGGAAATCACCAACTGGCCGGGGCAATTATAGTTGGCGGCAACCACCACTTCATCGGTAATGGACGCGCAGATTTCTTCCACCACAGCATCGTCCAATCCTAAAATAGCGGCCATGGTTGACGGGTTGATTTCGCAGGCCCGCTGCATGGCCATAGCCCGCGTATACACCAGTTTTAATCCATCCTCGTACGAGAGGGCTTTGTTTGCTACCAGCGCTGAGAATTCACCCAGTGAATGACCCGCAACCATATCCGGAGAAAATGAATCCATTGAAAGCGCAACGGCAACCGAATGAATAAAAACTGCAGGTTGGGTAACCCGGGTTTGTTTCAACTCATCGGCTGAACCGTTAAACATGATGGAAGTAATATCAAAACCCAGAACTGCATTGGCTTGATCGAATAATTTTTTGGCAGTGGGGTTCGACTCATAAATGTCTTTACCCATACCCGTAAACTGTGCACCCTGTCCGGGAAATATAAATGCTTTCATTCGGTTGGATTTAAGTTGCGCCAAAAATAATGTCTGGTCATGATATCTGAAACTTTCGAAGTATAGTTGTCAGTGTCTGACGACTCTGAAGTCTTTTGACACCTACTAAAGAAAGCGGGATTTCAAATCGGGTGTAGGCAACCAGCACGATTCCTTTTTTCCAAACCACGTATACCGATTGCGGGAAATCCAATTATACACCGGGTCGCGCAGAAACCGCGGAAAAATTTTAAAGGCATAGAATATTGGCCAGAGGCCAGATAAGTGCCGGGCTATTTCCAGGGCCGCATCGCTGCGTTGTAAATACCGGTCTTGTTCGATTACAATAAGGCTGTGAAAATCAGCTGTGCTCAGCCTTTGCTCCTGCAAAAACGCCTGCCCGAATGCCGATTGCAACGAAGCAAACTTATACCGGGCGCTTGGATCGCGTTGGATAATGAACTGTACGGAGCCACTGCACAGGTTGCACACACCATCAAACAAAATAATTTCGGATTGCTTCGCTGAAGTTGAACTCATCGCAACAAATGTACCCAGCCCTTCAGCACCTTAACCCGTTGGGTAGGGTCAACCACATCGAAGGTTACTTCGGCCATGTAATAATACACTGCAGAGGCCAACGGGTTACCCTGTTTATCACGGCCGTCCCAATTGATGTAAATTCCATTGCGGTCATCCGTAATACTGCCCGTATACCTATATACTTCAGCACCCCACCGGTTATACACCCTGAATTCAACTTTTTGAACAAACCGCGCACATAACTGCGAAAACGAAAGTGGTTCAGAACTCCACTTTTCAAAAGTTAATAAATTATATTCCTTATCACATAGCGGATTTGTTCCCGAACCCTCTTCTCCCAAAGGAGGAATATACCCCATAGCATGAAATTCATCGTTACACCCATCACCATTTGGAGTAAAAACATTCGGTAGTTTATAATTCGGGCAGTTATCAAAGCAAACTTCATCACTTAAGTCACTTTCATTTCCAGAACGATCAAGTGCTGTTATTTTATAGCACCGTGCCATAGAAATAAGATTTTC
Source organism: uncultured Roseivirgaceae bacterium (assembly GCA_964583905.1). GTDB lineage: Bacteria > Bacteroidota > Bacteroidia > Cytophagales > Cyclobacteriaceae > UBA2336. Next base: position 4,960 of record CAZOYJ010000038.1, on the reverse strand, counting down.
ATCGATATAAAATGTATCCCGAACATTTGCTTTTAACAAGGTATATGCGCCACCAACATATGGAGTAAAATAAATATTGTAGCTGCGGGTGTCGTTAAGGCATTCCGGATCAACCGGACTATACCATTTTACAACATTGGTAAAAAGATTCACATTACAAGGAGTGGTCTTTTTATATGCTTCACAATCGAAAGGCTCAAGCGCAACCTGTACTTGGCAAGGCTCATCATCGTCAAGCGGCTGGGCACAAATGATCTGTGAAAAATTCTCTTGCGGCACATCAATCTCGGGATTACCGTAACTACCGCGGGTCAATACCTGGTAACAATATAAGGTGTTGTCATCCAGGTGATCTCCGGCATCAACAAATTGGAATCCATTCTCCAGTACATTGACCTGGGCAATCAGGGTTAAGTCGCTGTTTTGGGTAGCCCCTTCCGCGCCCCGGAAAACCAGGTGCTCCGGAAAATCCTGTACCCTATTGGACCAGGGAACAAGAGCCGACCAATCCAGGGTCATCTGCTTCGAGGCCGGAGTTACCTCCAACCGAACCGTAGAGGCCGGAACGGATTGATCGAACGGATCGGGCTGATCTTTTGCAAAGACTTTTATTCGGTAGTTGTATGTTTTATTCTCCGTATCAATTCCCACATCCAAAATGGTTGTGTCGCCCGGTAAGGTACCGGTGTGTATTGGGGTATAGTTGGTTCCGGTAAATCCATCGGCCCGTTCTACCTGATAATCGTAGCCATATGATTCTTTTGGAAACTGTGAGGGGTCGGCATCGAATGGCGAACGCCAGCTTATGCGTACCTGGCCATCGTTAAAAGCCGTTTTAACTACGGAGACATGCGTGATAACCGGGGCATCTGCTAGAATGGGCGGCATGCAAATTTCCTGTGAGACATAACTTTGTCCACCGCCAGGCTGCGGAAAGACAGCCACCAGCCGGTAGCAATAGGCCGCACCCGGGGCAAGACCGGTATCGGTAAACTGGGTTTGCGTTGCCGGCACCTGCCCGATAAGCGAATAGCCAATATTGGGCATGCCGGTCTGGCATTCTCCGGGGGTAAAATCAAAACTATCAACCCGTCTCCAGACCTGCATGGAAGTAGCCTCCTGACGGCACGTATAATCCTCCCACACCAGGTCTGCGGTTCGGTTGTTTAAATCGGGTGTGGCACTGGTCCAAACCGGTGGCGGGGCTACTACCCTAACGCGCCATGTTTTAAAGGTAACCAGCTTTGGCCCGTTGGGTGGATTGTCAGTAATTTTAAACACGATCTGGTAGGGTAGCTCTTTTACGTGCCAGCATTTGGTGTTCCATTCAAACTGAAGTTGGGCTGGAGGGTTAGAGGGCTGAAAATCATTGGGGCCCGGCACCGGACTGTACGTTGCCGGTGACTCATTGGAAGGGAAATTGAAAATTTCTGAAAAGGCTTCGATCTTGACCGGATGATTCTCAGGGTCTATCCCAAAAATTGTTGCCGTTAAGGTGGTACCCGCCTCAACACAAACATCATCGGGAAGAATGAGGTCGGGGCGTTCGTTGTTGCAGTCTTCCACTATTATCTGCATGTCCCTCCGCACAAAACCCAACCGGTACCAAACCCCATTGACTTTCCGCCATTCTACAATGATAAAAGCAATGTTGTATTCACCCTGTCGCCCCGGAGCATCCCAGATAATGGTACCATCAATGGGGTTTATCGAAAAGGTAGGCGGACCGTTACCGGCTTCATTGCCGGCATTGAAGTTTGAATAAAAGCTGGAATTATTAGGGGCTCGGTAATTGGATACAGTTTGGTTGCGGTCGCGATAAGGAACTACGAACTCATAGGATAAACTGTCACCGTCAGGATCATAAGCACCTGGATTGTGAAAAAAGGCAACACCTACGCAACCGCGATCGATAGGAGGAATGAGTAATTGTGGCGTGTTGTTACATCCAAAGAAAGGATCAATGTTAATTTGTGTTTCAATATAGAATGTGGTGGTCAGGGAATTATCCATGTTCAACACGCCTCCATTCCGGTTGGGTTCAATGTAACTGATTACGTACCGCCCGGGCCCTGGATAAGTATGTTCTATCGTATAAGACGCAAAGCCCACACCGGGGCCCAGTGCGGGATCAATCGTATTCGGGGTTTCAGGAACCAATACCGGTGGTGTGCCATCTCCAAAATCAAGATAATCCATTTCACCACCAAACTGCACGGGTGACCCTGTGTTGGTGTAAACGGTAATCGTAATCCTGAACGTAAGTCCGGTACAACTTATTCGCGTTGCTACAATCTGGCCGGCCCTTAAATGTGTTCCATAAACCTCCTGCACAAAAAAATACTGAAGGAAAAAAAACAAAAGCAGGATTACTCCAGCCTTAACCGACTTAAAACGAATTAAACCACCCATACTTAACTTTCAGGTTACAATATAAAACCCCGGTACCGTTCGAAAAAATCCATTTCCATTAACGATTTAAGCTGAATTTTAGTCTTTTGTTCTATTAAAAGCTCAGGATTTTCTAAATAGACACACTTTCAATAAAAATAGTTATGCGCATTATAGGAGAAATCCCCCACCCGGATTGCAAAATTACTCTGTTTAGCTGGAATAACCGGTATTTGATAAAATTGGAGCAGGGATTATTGGAACAAACGTTTAAGGTAGATCAGTTCGACCTGACGGGTGAAGCCGACCTTATGAAGTTGGTAAACTCCCAGTTTATTCAAGAAGCGCTAAACCGTTTTGGTGCCATGGAGCAATCGCTTCAAAATGCCCGGGAGAATCTCTGAATATAGGTTTCCTCCCATTTGATGCCGTAAATTGTAGTATTTTGGCCCCGTGGAAGTTTTAGAGAAGAAAAATAAGAATAAGAAATACCAGCCCATTCTTAAGGGCATACCCGATTGGCCGGTGTACCGGTTAAGTCGCAACCGCAAGGAGTTTATTGAGGAGGTTGCCCAAAAAACCATTCACCGGATAAAAGAAATCAGGCCTACCCGCAAACAGTTGGTGGATGAATTGGAGGCCACCGTGTACCGCGAGCAACAACGCATGAAGCGCAACCGCTGGAAGGTGGACCCGCCCGATGAGGCCAAATTCTGGTCGAAAGTAAAGCAGGAATTGATTGGCCTTACGGGGAAAACGCTGGAAGATGACACCAACCGAAAGGAAGATAAACTGCTCGCCCAAATCGTATACCGGTACGCCAACGAAATTGCCGGCAACTTTAAACCCAGTTCCTACCGGTTTGCCCGAAGTGTAATCACGTTTTGGTTCAGTAGGTTGTTGAATGCCTCGCGGGTAAAAAAATTCGGGGCGATTTTCAGAAATCAATATACGCTACGCGATAAAATTCAGATTGTTGGAAAAGTGAAACAACTGCGCACGCTGGCAAAAAAAGGAACCATCGTGATGGTGCCCACACACTTCAGCAACCTGGATTCCATTCTGATTGGATGGGTAATCCATGCGCTGGGCCTCCCGGCTTTTATTTATGGTGCCGGGCTCAACCTGTTTAACATTAAAATTTTCGCATACTTTATGAACAGCCTCGGGGCCTACAAGGTAGACAGGCGGAAGAAAAACCTGCCCTATCTGGAAACCCTGAAGATGTATTCCAACATCGCCATTCAACGGGGCGCACACAGCTTGTTTTTTCCGGGGGGTACCCGGTCGCGCTCGGGCATGATCGAAAAAACCCTGAAACTCGGCTTACTTTCCACCACCATTGAAGGCCAACGCAACATTTACCTCAACACGCCTGAAGAAGAAGCGCCTCAGAAAATTTTTGTCGTGCCGGTAACGCTGAACTACCACTTTGTACTGGAGGCGCCCGAATTGATTGACGATTACTTGTCGGTAAAAGGGCAAGACCGGTATTTACCGGAACAAGATCCGCACGGCAGTTTCGGTTTATTGAAATTCATGTTTAAGTTCTTTACAAAGGGCTCCAATATTTCCGTTTCGGTAGGCCGGTGTATGGATGTACTCGGTAATTATGTGGATGACGATGGCAACAGCCTCGACCACCACGGGCGGATTATTGATACTCGTGATTATTTTTTATCAGGAGGACAAATTACCATTGATGCCCAGCGCGAAAATGAATACACCCGCATGCTAAGCCAGCGCATTGTTACGGAGTATCATCGCATCAACCGCATCTTTGCCAGTCACCTGGTTGCCTTTGTGGCTTTTGAGATGTGGCAGAAGCAACACCCTAAACTGGATCTGTTTGGATTACTGCGTTTACCGGAAGAGGATTTATCCCTTGATTATGCTGCGTTCAGAAAAACGTGTAAACGGATCCGGAAAAAAATCTATCAACTTAAAAGAGAAGATAAGGCCAATCATGCCACGCACTTAAAGGGTAAGATTGACCTGGTGATAAAACACGGCCTGGAAAACGTGGGCATCTTTCACCTGAAACGTCCGCTGCTGAAAAACAAAGCGGGCCAAATCATCACGCAGGATTTGAACCTCCTGTACTATTACCATAACCGTCTGGCGGGCTATGACCTCGAAAAGTATATCTGACGCCCGGCCGGTTGGGGTAATCGGGGCGGGCAACTTTGGCAGCGCTATTGCCAACCTGCTGGCGCGGCACCGCAACGTGCTGCTCTATGCGCGCGATGAGGAAGTTGTGAAACGGATTCAGGACCAGCGCGAAAACCGGGGGCATAAAATGCATAAAAACGTTACCCCCACCAACGATTTAAAACACCTGGCCCAATCGTGCGAGGTTATTTTTCCCATTGTACCCTCCTCACACTTCCGTTCGATGATGCGGAAACTTTCGCCCCACCTCCACCCCTATCATATTCTCATTCACGGAACAAAAGGATTGGACATTACCCTGCCGAAAGGCCAAACCATGGAAACCGTGAACAAGCTAAGCCGGAGCCAGGTGAAAACAATGAGCGAAGTCATCCGCGAAGAAAGTGTAGTCATACGC
>CAZOYJ010000037.1:0-21384 GCA_964583905.1 uncultured Roseivirgaceae bacterium | reverse complement strand
CTTCCGTTTGTGCGCTTAAAAATCGACCGGCATCCAGTTGCACACAAAGTTATTTTATCGGAAATCCAACAAGCCGATTTTGGAATTATCTGGTACCCCGATAACCCGGCTACACAATCTTCCCGACCCACCAAACTTTTTGAATACCTCGGACTTAACCTGCCCATCCTGATCCGGCATAACCGGGAGTCGCAGCACCTGGTGCAACAATACGAAGCCGGCCTGATGTTGAATGAACCCATCCATTATCCTGAACTGATCAGCCTCATGAGTGCCTTCCGGATAAACCCGGTTACTCACGATTGGTCGTGGGATAGCGAATTCCCAAACGGCAAAACCGGTATTAAGCAATTATCTCACTTAAATATTTTTTTAGACTAATCTAAACATTTATTTTTGCATACCGTAAATATTCAGCGTATGCTCAGTTTAACCGAAGAAAACTACCTGAAAGCCATTTACCACTTGTCGGGGGGTGGCGCTAATGCTGTGTTAACCAACGCGATAGCCGAGGCAATGGACACCAAACCCGCTTCCGTTACCGACATGGTAAAGCGGCTGGCCACTAAAAACCTGATCAGCTACGAGCGGTATTATGGCGCCAACGTTACCCGGCAAGGCAAGACCGAAGCGTTGAGCATCATTCGGAAACACCGCCTTTGGGAAACTTTCCTGGTGGAGAAACTGGGCTTTCACTGGGATGAAGTACACGATGTAGCCGAACAACTGGAGCATATCCACTCCCCGGTACTGATTGAAAAATTAGATGAATTTCTGGGGTATCCTTCCACCGATCCGCATGGTGATCCCATTCCGGATAAAAACGGGAAGATTCACAGCACGCGGCAAATTCCGATTTCAGAAGCCTCCGGAAAAAAAACAGTGACCGTTCGGGCCGTGAAAGACAGCTCCCCTGCTTTTTTACAACACTTGAACAAAATTGGCATTCAGATCGGCACTTCAATAAAAATTGTAGAGAAAAACGAATACGATAACTCCCTCGAAATAATCGTTGACGGAAAAAAGAAATCCATCTCCAAAGAGGTGAGCGATAATATTTTAATAAACGAGTAATGAAAAGGAAGTTCAACGCACAGCTAAAACAGTATTTGGTTTGGATCCTGCTCATTGCTTTTTCTTTTTTTCTGGTCACCTGCAAGTCGTCCAATAAAACGAAATCGGATAACCTCCGTATCGTTACTACAACCGGCATGATACGCGATGCGGTGATCACCATTGCCGGAGATCACGCTGACGTAATTGCCCTGATGGGGCCGGGTGTTGATCCGCATTTATACAAAGCCACGCAAGGCGATTTAAAGAAACTTTCCCAAGCCGACATCATATTTTACAACGGACTCCACCTGGAAGGCAAACTGGGTGAGGTTCTTGAAAAACTTTCGCGAACCAAACCGGTTATTGCCGTGACCGACAACATCCCCGACAGCTTGTTGCGGGCGGTGCCCGGCTTTCAGGGCACCCACGATCCGCACATCTGGTTTGATGTTTCGCTTTGGAAAGAAGCTGTCAAACAAATTCACACCACACTGGTGGCTTATGATTCATCGCATAAACAACCGTACACACGTGCTACTGAATTGTACTTGTCACGGTTGGATTCCTTACACGCAGCGGTTAAAATTCACCTGCTCGACATTCCAGAGGAACAACGGGTATTGATCACGGCACACGATGCCTTTGGGTATTTTGGTGATGCGTACCAAATTGAAGTTCGTGGATTGCAAGGCATATCTACTGTAGCCGAGTTTGGCTTGCGCGATGTTACCAACCTTGTTGATTTTATTATTGAGCGAAAAATCAAGGCCCTGTTTGTGGAGACTTCCGTTTCTGAAAAATCCATCAATGCGGTTGTACAGGGGTGCAGAAAAAAAGGTTGGAATATAAAAATTGGCGGGAGCCTGTATTCCGATGCAATGGGTGAAGAAGGAACTCCGGAGGGAACGTATGTCGGCATGGTACACGCTAACGTAAAAACAATTGTTGAGGCCTTAAAATAATCATGCATGGATACCACGAAGTTTATACCGGCACTGGAAGTACACGACCTTACGGTTGCTTTTGATCGAAAACCTGTATTGTGGAATATCGATGTTACCATCCCGCAAGGAAAACTCATCGGCATTATCGGTCCGAATGGTGCGGGTAAGTCGACCCTCATCAAAGCCATGATGGGCATTCTCCCCCTCAGCAGTGGTTATATTAAAATTTTTGATCAGCCCTTGGAGGAGGTACGCTCGCGTATCAGTTATGTTCCGCAACGCGAATCCGTTGACTGGGATTTTCCTGCCTCCGTACTCGACATTGTGCTGATGGGTCGTTACGGAAAAACCGGGTTGTTCAGGCGGCCCCGCAAAGCCGATTACGACATTGCTGCCGATTGTCTGAAGAAAGTTGGCATGGAAGCCTTCTCAAACCGGCAAATCTCGCAACTCTCGGGCGGGCAACAACAGCGCACCTTCCTGGCTCGTGCGTTGGCCCAGCAAGCCGATCTGTATTTTATGGATGAACCGTTTGCCGGTGTAGATGCCGCCACTGAAAAATCCATCGTTTCCCTGTTGATGGAGATGACCCGCCAGCAAAAAACCGTAGTCGTAGTACATCATGATCTCCAATCCGTAAAGCAATATTTCGATTGGATCATCATGTTGAACACGCGATTGATAGCAGCAGGATCAACATCAACAACATTTACCCCTGAAAATCTGCAGGAAACCTATGGCGGCAAGCTTACCATCATGGATGATGTTGCCGATTTGATTCGAAGAGAACATTACCCCAGCCGGGAAGAAAATACTGCGGTATGAATCCTGTACTCGAATTTTTCTCTTTTGCAGATCCCAACGTACGGTACGTGGCCTTTGGCTCCGTGTTGCTAACGGCCAGTTCGGCCCTGGTGGGCACGTTTACGTTTTTAAATAAAAAATCGTTGGTGGGCGATGCCATTGCGCATGCCGTACTGCCCGGCATTTGCCTGGGATTTATTTTAGCCGGTACCAAAAATCCGTTAGCCTTAATCATTGGCGCGTTTGTAACGGGATGGATCTCGCTTGTGCTGATCGAAGTGATTACAACCAAAACCCGCATCAAGGAAGATACAGCCATCGGCTTGATTCTTTCGGTTTTCTTTGGCATAGGCATCCTGATGCTCACCGTCATTCAAAAAAGCGGTAACGCGGCACAATCCGGACTCGATCAGTTTTTGTTCGGGAAGGCGGCCGCTTTGGTGGGTACCGATTTATTGGCCTTCGCAATAGTGGCGCTGATCCTGGTTACGGTTGTATTCATCCTGTTTAAAGAATTCGCCTTGCTGGCCTTTGATAAAGATTACGCGATTTCCATCGGATGGCCGGTGCGAAAAATTCAACTGGTACTCACCTCACTGATTGTGCTGGCCGTAGTGATCGGTATTCAAGCCGTTGGCGTAGTGCTGATGGCCGCCATTTTGATTACACCGGCTGCAGCCGCGCGTTACTGGACGGATAGAATCAAAGTGATGTTTTTGTTGGCGAGTATTTTCGGAGCCATCAGCGGATTAAGCGGAGCTTTCATTTCCTATACGGCACCCTCCATGCCCACCGGGCCGTGGATTGTCATTGTTATTTCGTTTATCGCTTTCTTCTCGTTTTTCTTTGCTCCGAACCGGGGTGTGATCAGTCGGGCATTGCGGCAAACTAAAATCCGCAAAACAATCAACGATGAAAACGTTCTGAAAATTCTGTACCAGTTGGGTGAAGAAAATAAAAATTTCTTCATCCATCGCAACACGCACGAGATCATCCGGAAAAGAAAATACGATCGCAACATCCTCATCGCCATTTTAAAACGCTTGCGCAGACAAGGCTATGTAGAGCAAATCCGAAACCTTTGGTGCCTTACGGAAGCCGGGAAAAACCGCGCATTGCGTGTGGTTAAAATTCACCGGTTGTGGGAACTCTACCTCACCACCTACATGCACATCGCACCCGACCACGTGCACGAAGATGCCGACACGATCGAGCACTTGCTTACACCGGAACTGGAAGCACGGCTTGAAGAACAATTGGGCTATCCGAAAGTTGATCCACACGAATCCGTAATTCCATACAGAAATTCCGAATGATACTTCACGAATGAAACCATGAATGACCTTTACATCATACTTACCGCTGCCCTCGTAGCATCAAGCTGTGCGTTGCTCGGGTGCTTTTTGATTTTGCGGCAGATGGCCATGGTGGGCGATGCCATCTCCCATGCCGTGCTTCCGGGCATTGTTATCGCCTTCCTGTTGTCGGGCTCACGCGATTCCGTTACCATGCTGGTGGGGGCAGGGATGATCGGCCTGCTCACAACTTTCCTGATTGAATTCTTTCATAAGAAAGCCAGGCTGCAAACCGATGCTTCCATTGGCGTTACGTTTACCTGGTTATTTGCCATCGGGGTGGTGCTGATCTCGCTGTTTGCCGGAAAAGTAGACCTCGACCAGGATTGTGTTCTATATGGCGAGATTGCCTATGTGCCGTTGGATATTATCATCACCCAGGGTGGAACCGTTTTAGGCCCAAAAGCAATTTATGTTTCCGGATTCATTCTCCTGATCATCCTGCTGTTTGTTACAACCGGCTACAAGGAATTATTTCTGACCACATTTGATCCGGCCTTTGCCAGCGCCATCGGCATTTCAACAACGTTATGGCACTATGCCCTCATGGGTGCCGTTTCCGTCACTACCGTAGCCTCGTTCGAATCAGTCGGTGCGATCCTGGTTGTAGCGCTGCTGATTGCCCCTGCGGCAACAGCCTACTTGCTTACCGATAACCTCAAATGGATGCTGGCGTTGGCCTGTCTTGCCGGCATTCTTTCTGCTCTTGGCGGTTATTACCTGGCCGTTTGGCTGGATGGTTCCATTGCCGGGGCAATTGCTTCCGTTACCGGATTATTCTTCGCATTAGCGATGGTACTCTCCCCTACCCATGGACTGTTCTTCAAGAAAATAAAAATGCGGGCTCACTAAAGAAAAGCGTTTTAAAAGTTCAAGATAAATTCCTGCAGGTTTACACTTCTGTCCAGCTTGAGTTTTTTCCGCAACCGATACCGGCTGATCTCCACGCCCCGAATGGAAATATTCAAGAGGTTGGCAATTTCTTTTGTAGATAAATTCATCCGCAGATACGCACATAGCTTCATGTCCTGCGGACTTAAATCAGGATAAGTAAAGCGAAATTTTCGGGAGAAATCTCCATGCACCATATCGAAATGAACCTGGAAGTGTTCCCAGTCCTCATCCGTAGAAAGGTTGGAGTCAATCTCCTCGGTTAACTTTCTAAGTTCTTGTCCGATTTCAGATTTTCCGCTTTTCTTAGCGACCGATTGAATGTGTGCCTTAAGGTGAGCAATGAATTCGTTCTTATTCAGAATATGAATGGTTGAAGTTGCCAACTCCTTATTTTTATGTTGCAACTCCGATTCCAGTTTTTCATTCATTAACCGGGTAATTTCCTGCTGGTTTCGTTGCTCCAGTAATTCAATTTCAATTTCCTTCTGAATAAGTTCTTCTTTCTGCTTGACGGTAAGCACATGCTTTTCGCGTTTGTGTTTACGATCGATAACAGAGAAACTAAAGAACAGCGCAAACAATACCGTAAGCACATACCCGGAATAAGCCCACGATGTGCGATACCAGGGAGGCAAAATCACAAATGTATAATTCGCTTCATCGCTCAACTCACCGAAAGCATTTTTCGAACGTACCCGAAACGTATAGGCACCTTCCAGCAGGTTGGTGTATTCTTTGCGGGTACTGGTTGTCCACTCCGACCAGGCTTGGTCAAATCCCTCCAGTTTGAATTGATGCATCAGGTAATCTCCGCTTTCAAAAGCGGTTGCCGCATAGGAAAGGGCTACGGAGTTGAGTTGGTAAGGCAACTGGATGATCTTATCGGCTGGCTGCTGCGTGACTACTTTACCCTGTTGTGCCTGGTTGCCGAAATATAAAATTGAATCACCGGTGGTGGTCGTACTAAACCGTCTGATCAAGGTTTTAAACCCGGTACCCCGGCTGATTGAATTGGTGGGATCATAATGAATAAAGCCCTCTTTCGCCCCAAACAATACTTCATTGTTATTCAGAATGGTGATGGTCTCCAGGTCATCATTTAAGAATCTGCGAATCATCGAAAAAAAATTGGTTTCGGGCGTATACTCAGCGGTTACATTTTTGTTCAGCCGGCCAATCTGGTCACGGCCAATAAAATAAATTCTGCCCAGCGCATCTTCCTGCACTTTCCAAAGCTGAACAGACTCCCCCAGCAAATCGCCAAAAAACGGATCGCGGATGAAGCGGTCTTGTTGCCTGTCGTATTTGAAGACTCCATTTTCAGATGTAAAGATCAGTTCATTGCGAATGGCGTAAACATTAATCAGCACATTGGATGGAAATCCATGCTCCGCGCCATAGAATTTAGTCGCAGGCAACGGCCCGGTAATATCCTGTATTCTGAAAACTCCCTTATAGCCATGGGTAATCCACAAATTACCGTCACGGTCTTGCTCCATCAACCGTGACGATTCCGCAAAGCCTTTAATCTTCCGGTCAAATTCCCAATGATCACCTTTCTTTTTAAACAACTGAAGCCCACCATACACTCCGCCCAATAAATATCCCGGATCATTTTTCAGTTGCTGAAATATCCAGCTTCCGGGTTCAGCAGAAAGTAACTTTGCGCCATCCGAATCAATACGAAAAGTTCCGCCATGATGTCCCATCAGTAAGTCCTGATCGTACTTTCCAATGTGGTATACTTGTCCTTTTGTGCCCTCCACCAACGTATATAAGCTTTCCTTTTGCGTTAGGTCTTTCTTATATAACCCGGTATTGGTACCCAGGTAGAGTGTAGTGCTGTCGAGGTAAGCCGAATACCCGGTCCCTGGAAGTCCGAGCGATTCGTTGATGAAGGTAAAAGGCGATCCCAACTCGATATAGGATAACCCGTTGTTGAGTCCTACCCATAAGTTTTGAAGGTCGTCTTCCAGCACACTTAACACAGTTCGGTTTTCCAGGCCGCGCCCGGTTGTAAACTGCCGGATGGGTTCACCGACACTATTCACAATAAAGAGTCCTTCATTTTGAGTTCCGATTGCGTAATTCCCGTTTCGCAACCGGATCATGACATTCACAATGGCATTCTGAAACCTGGTTTGATGGCGGGCATTCCAGGGTTTGATTCCGGAGGAAAAAAGTTCGTAAATGCCATCCTTGAAGGTAGAGACCAGGTAGCGATTGTCATAAAGCGGCAATACCGATGAAATCCGGACGTCTTTGAAGAACTCTCCACCGGCCACGCGTTCCAATGCATTACCCTTAAGCTTCGATAAACCGTATCCACGTTCATCCACCCACAATTCACGGTTTACAAAAAAGGAAAGCTCCAATGGATTTTCCGGTTTAATAACCGTAACCGAATCACGGTCGAACAGGTAGATATTCGTAAAGGTGCAGAAGTATTGTCGGTCGCCATCCAGGAAGAGATTCCAGGTTTCGTCAAAATTTCTGAATTCAGCGGGCAGGCTATCGGCCAATGACGTATAGATCAGCCGGCCGCGTGCATCGGGAAAGAAATAGCCAAACTCACGTTGACAGCCAACATAAATTTTACCAGCCTGATCAACCGCCAGGCTTCTCATTTTTGAGCCTCCACTGGTAGGGTGTACCTCCCAGTTACTACCGTCATAGGCTAATAACCCAAAATTATTGGCGATGTAAACGATGCCACGGGCATCTTGTTTGATGTGCCAATTCTGAATACCTGCCTGGTATTCCTGGGTACTGAAATTCCGGATAAAAGGTACCCCTTTGATGGCCGATTGACCCTGCAATTGAACGCTGACCGACCAAAGTAGTATGGCGGCAAGGCAGGCAGACCTAAACATGACAAATGTAGTACTCACGAAATGCCAATGTAGTACAATCTAGGCACTTTTAAACAAGTCATATGACAAAAATCAGGATTCTACAGGTGCCCTGCTGTAGTTTTGATGTAGTGTATTTTTTGGTGTGATGTAGTTATGATGAGGGTACATTCTTGATATTACGTGCGTATTAGCTGACGTTTGATTCGGATAACAATCGATTGCAAAAAGGCTTCAAGTAGATTGTTTGCAATCAGAATTTTAAACGAAAAAGAACGTTAATGAAAGCTTTTTACGTATTCAGCATCATAACCCTTATTACACTAGGGTCTTTTGCACAGTCACCTGTCACAGGTAAAGTAACAGACGAATCAGGTCAGCCTCTTCCCGGGGTAAATGTTCAGATTAAAAATACGCTTGCCGGTACAACTACCAATGTGGATGGTTCATTTACTTTAGATGCCCCGGCCGAAGCCACGCTTATATTCAGTTTTATTGGTTATGTAACCCAGGAGATAAGTGTTGCTGGAAGATCGAATGTGAATGTTACGATGACTGAAGATGTTACTGCACTGGCAGAGGTTGTCGTTATCGGTTACGGGGTTCAAAAGAAAAGTGTTGCTACCGCATCTGTCTCGCGGGTTGATTCTAAAGACTTGCAAGGATTTGGCTCTCCACGCGTTGATCAGATCTTACAAGGGCAGGTGGCCGGTGTTACCTTCAAAACTTCATCGGGGCAGCCAGGATCCCCGCAAAATATTTTTATCCGGGGGGTGGGCACTAACGGAAACAATAACCCGCTCATTATTATTGATGGGGTTAATTCAAATGACGGGTTTTTAGCTTCGCTGAATCCCGATGATATAGAATCCATACAAGTACTTAAAGATGGCGCTTCAACGGCCATCTATGGGTCGCGGGCAGCGAATGGTATCATTATGGTTACCACTAAAAAGGCTACCCGAGGAGAAGCGTCATTTAACTATTCCATGTTTTATGGACAGCAACAACCCTGGAGAATTCCGAAACTCCTGGATGCAGCGCAGTATGTTACACTAACCCGCGAAAAGTATGCCAACGGAAACTCAACGCTTCCGACCGGATTCCCCGATCAGGGTTCCATTACGACCAATACCAATTGGATGGAAACCATTTTTGAGCCTGCCAATACACAAACCCACCAATTGTCGGTTTCAAAGGGCAATGAAAACAGCTCCATATTTGCTTCGCTTTCCTATTTCGACCAAAAAGGAATTATTGCGCCCGATAAATCAAATGCGCAGCGCATTACTGCCCGAATTAATTCAGAACAACAAGTTAATAAATACCTTTCGTTTGGTCAGGCCGTCTTCTTCAATCATTCAGCGAATGAACGCATCCCCGAAAACAATGCTTTCGGATCACCCATAAGCGATGCGCTGGTGTACGATCCATTAACGCCTGTATATGACGAAAATGGAACTTTTGGATTTGCACAGTCGCCCTATGTTCAAAAAGAATACCTGAATCCCCTCAGCAGGATTTTCATCAGTAATAACCGTACATCTCAGGATGGCCTATTGGGGAATATTTTTCTCAAAATATCGCCCCTTAAAAATTTGTCCTTTAAAACCGACTTTGGCATAGACTACAATTATTACAATGGCGAAGGCTTTGCACCCTCGTATGAATTTTTTGATACCAACGGCAATCAATTACCCCTTACCAATGAAATTAATGATCTTTATAAATACTCTTCCAGGGTGTTCATATGGCAATGGGAGAATTACATCAACTACAATTTTTCTAACGGAAAGCATACTACTGACTTTGTCCTTGGTACTACAGCACGCGAAAGGCAAGGTGGCGGGTTTAGCGGATCATCATCCGGCATACCTTTAGAAGTTGAATTTGATCCCAATTTTCAATACTTAGATAATACACCGGATTCTTTAAGAAGATCAGGAGGCATTAACGATGAGCGCGAAGCACTGTTTAGCATTTTTGGCAGGGTCAATTATAACTATGATGAACGCTTCCTTTTATCGGTAACGCTGCGAAGGGATGGCAGCTCGAAGTTCGGTGCAAATAACCGCTTCGGAATTTTTCCATCTGTTTCGGCAGGATGGGTCATTAGCCGCGAGGCATTCTGGTCGGTCAATCAAATTTCCTTCCTCAAGTTAAGGGGTAGCTACGGTATTAATGGAAACGACAGGATCGGAAATCTTGGCTATGCCGCTGTAATTGGGAATACCGGTGTTTATCCATTTGGAAAACCTAACAACCAAACCATTTATCAAGGTTTATCATCGCTTTTTCTTGACAATCCCAACTTACGATGGGAAGAAAGTAAGCAGTTAGATATCGGGCTGGAGATTGGGTTACTGGATGACAAATTAATTATTGAGCTTGACTACTACCGAAAGACAACCTCTGACTTGCTTATGGCAGCCACCACTGCCCTATACATCGGAAACAAGCCTCCAACGGCTAATGTGGGGGAAGTTGTTAACCAGGGTTTTGAATTAGAAGCCGCTTACACAAAAAACCTGGGAAATGTAAACTTCAACATAGGCCTGAATGTAGCCACGCTGAAGAATAACGTTACCAAAGTAACAGACGATGGCTTTATTGATGGGTATACCTGGCCCGTACGAAATACCGTAATTACCCGGATGGAAGTGGGCAACCCTATTGGGTACTTCAGGGGCTTTAAAACAGATGGCGTTTTTAATAATCAAGCTGAAATTTTTGGGTACATCAATTCCAGCGGTAATGTGATACAACCCAATGCCAAGCCCGGTGATTTAAAATTTGTCGATACCAATGGTGACGGAAAAATAGATAATAACGACATCGTTAACATCGGAAAACCCTGGGCCGATGTTACCCTGGGGCTCAATCTTGCCGCGAGCTGGAAGGGTATTGACCTGCGCATGCTGCTTTCATCCAGCATAGGGAATGATATTTTCCGCTCGTATGAACGGCAGGATGTTATCAACAACAACTATCAGGTAGAATGGCTTGACCGCTGGACGGAAGCCAATCCAAACGGAGCCTATCCACGCCTGACCACCTTTGATTCAAATAATAATTCGCGCGCCTCCGACTTCTATGTTGAAGATGGATCCTACTTAAGACTTAAAAATATTCAGATTGGCTATACCGTGCCCAGGTCACTTGTGGAGAAAGCCAAAATGAAATCACTCCGCATTTATGCTTCTGTTGATAACCTGCTCACACTAACGGGATATACCGGATTTGATCCTGAGATAGGAACTAACGGTTGGATACTGGACACCGCCATCGATAAGGGATTCTATCCGCAATTGAGAACCGTTGGAGTTGGTATTAATGCATCTTTCTAAACCGTACAGCACTATGAAAGCTACTCGTAAAATATTCACAGTCCTTGTCCTTCTTTTTCTCACAACACGATGCAACGACTTTCTTGAAGTTGATCCACAAAACAAATATCTCTCGATAAATTTTTACGTCTCCGAAAATCAGGTGTTCAATGGACTGATCGCTGCCTACGATCCGATGCAGTGGACTTTTGTTGATGGATTCTGGACATCGACCGTAATGCTTGGTGAAATCTGGTCTGATAATGCCCGGGCCGGAGGCGACCCGTCTAATTTTGATCAGCCAGGATGGCAACAAATTGACGACCTGGTAGCCACAACCCTAACCCCGGAAGCAACAAGTTTTTGGAAGAAGAACTACTTCGGTATCAATAAAGCAAATCAGGTCTTAAACAACGTTACCATAACTTCCAATCTCATTAAACAATATCAGGCAGAAGCAAAATTTTTAAGAGCCTTCTATCATTTTGAATTGTTCAGAACGTTTGGACCGATTCCTGTAATTACGAAACAGCCTGATCCAGATGATAAAAGTGCTAAACGCAACACCCTGTCCGAAGTATTCACGCGCATCACTACCGACCTGGAAGAGGCCATTCCACTCCTGCAACTATCCCATTCAGCCAACTTCAATGGTCGAATCACAAAAGGCGCTGCCGAAGCATTGCTGGGCAAGGCATACCTCTATTGGGCCGACTTAAAAAATGATGATAAAAATCTCTTCGACAAAGCTGCGCTGCATTTGGGTAATGTAATATCCTCTAATCAGTATAGCCTGGTGGATGACTATAACCAATTATTTGCTTTTGGCGCAGCCAATACCAGTGAATCCGTTTTTGAAATTCAATACACGAATGAAGTTCCAGCAGATTGGGGAACACCCTTTGAATTTATCAATGGCAACATGATTGTTCAGTTATGCGGTATCCGGGGATTGTGCTCCAATCATCCCTTGTATGCCGAAGGCTGGGGATTTATGCTTCCCACTTCCAACCTCTATTCATCCTTTCTTACCGATGATGTTTACCGTAGAAATGCCGCCATCATTTCACAAACAGAACTTGCTTTGGGTGGCTGTAATGTAACTCCTGCTGCACAGAATACGGTTGATTTTCAAGGCTACTGGCAACGAAAATACGCCAACTACAAAGCGTACAGTGCGCCTAATGGTGGCGAAATAAACGTATTGAAAGACGCCAATCAACCCTACATACGCTATGCCGATGTGCTGTTGATGTATGCCGAAGCACTGGTTCGCGGAAACGGATCGCAGGCGGCAGCTATGGAAGCTATTGACCTGGTTCGCGAACGGGCCAAAGGCCCCGGTGATAACACCGGAAATTTCAGAACTGCCGCTACCCTTATGGCCGCTGAAAACTGGACGTTATTGGAGGTAATCTGGTATGAAAGAAGGGCTGAACTGGCCGGTGAAGGCGACCGGTGGTTTGACCTGGTACGATCAGGGCGGGCCTCCGCCAACCTCTTTGGTGCAAATGATCTTCGCAATGAAAATTTCGGACCGGAAGATTTATACCTGCCCATCCCTCAACGGGAAGTAGACCTTACCGGAGGGGGGTTAACCCCTTATCCTGACCCCTCTCTTTTTCAATAAATATTAAAGGCTTTAGACAAACAAATTTTTAACTAAACAAGAAAACCATGATAAAGCAAATTCAAAAAAGATGGCTCTTTGCGATGATCATATCATTGCTGGCCTTTTCGTGTAGTGAAGATGAAGTGGCGCCACTGGCTATTGCCAGTTTCCAATTTGAAGTTTCCGAAACCGATTTCAGAGTAGTGAACTTTACCAATTTTTCACAAAATGCCGTATCCTACAGTTGGAATTTCGGTGACGGAAGCGCAGCTTCAACAGCAGAAAATCCCTCCCACACCTATGCCACAGAAGGAACCTATACCGTAGTGCTTACCGCTACAGGTGGGCGTGGAGACCAGGCTACGAAAGAAGAACAGGTTGTTATTACCGATCCAAACCTGGAGTTAAAAAAGTTAACGGGTGAAACGTCAAAAACCTGGAAACTGATCCGTGACGTATCAACCGGAAATTATCCTTTTGAAGTAGGGCCAGCAAACCGTGCAGAAATTTGGTATGCGCTTGGTTTACAGGAAAATTTAGGATTAAGGCCATGTATGCTAAATGATGAATACATCTTTAGTTTTAGCGGAGCCTTCCAATATAAAACCAACGGTGATATTTATGGTGACGGAGGTGTTTGGAACTCCGGTATTGCAGGAGTTCCCGGTTGCATCTCGAACGACCCCGGTAATTTTACGAATGTTGACGGGGTAGACATTTCAGCCTGGAACGATGGAACCCATGCTTTTACTTACAATGTTCAAAATGCCAAACTTACACTCAATGGGTTAGGCGCCTTTGTTGGCCTGGCTAAAGTAGCCACCACCGAAGAGGTTAAAGTGCCTCAAAATTCAGTTACCTATAATGTCGTTAAATTAGTGGATGCCGCAGTCGACACCCTTATACTGGAAACAACACTTACAGCAGCGGGTGGATACTGGCGATTTGTTTTGGTTCACTATGATAATCCATTGGATGAACCCGCAATGCCAACACCTCCCCCCCCACCGGGAAGTATTGATGTGGTAGATTTTGACTTTGAATCCGGCACACCCGACTGGGCAATTTTTGGAGGTACCGACTTTGCAGGAGGTGGAGTTACATTGGCAAGAATTGCTAATCCCCAATCATCAGGAATAAATACCAGTGGCTCAGTGATGAAAATTGACCAAACGTCAGGCGTACAGGGATGGACCGGAATCAGTACACCCCTGTCTGGTGTTATTGATTTTACCAACAAACAAACCTTCAAGGTAAAAGTCTATTCACCGGTAGTAGGTGCTGTGGTAAAATTCAAACTCGAAGAAATAGGTAATGCCGGTAATAATAAGGAAATTGATGCTACCACAACGGTGGCTAATCAATGGGAAGAATTAACGTTTACTTTTTTGGCAGCAGATGCCAACAAGTGGAATTTACTGGTACTGTTCTTTGACTTCCAGGGTGCTGTAAAATCAACGGGTACATCCTTCCTTTTTGATGATATAAAATTGCAATAATTGGTTTTTTTGAAAGGTCAGGCTCTGTAAGGAGCCTGGCCTTTTTTTAAGTTTATGGTACGCTACGTGTGTATTAATTTTATTCCTTAAACCGGTTGACATGAAGGCCAAAATTAGAATACTGCTATCAGTTCTTTATAGTGCATTAGCTACGGTGGCTTATTCGCAATGTGAGATATTAATCTGGAGTGATGAGTTCAACGGCACCGGCTCACCCAACTCAGCTTATTGGGGTTACGACCTCGGTCAATCCGGCTGGGGGAATCAGGAAATTCAGAACTATACCAACAACACCACCAATGTGCGTCAGGAAGATGGCCGTTTAATCATTGATGCCATAAAAACCGGCACAACGTGGACCTCTGCGCGCATAAAAACCCAGAATAAAATTTCTTTTACATACGGAAAAATTGTTTTCCGGGCTAAGCTACCAACCGGTGTGGGTACCTGGCCTGCCCTGTGGATGTTAGGCGACAACATTACTTCCGTAGGCTGGCCGGCTTGTGGCGAAATTGATATCATGGAGCACGTTGGCCGAAATCAAAACGTAGTGCAAGCTGCGCTGCATAATCCGTCCAGCTTTGGTGATACACAAAATAAAGGATCAAAAACAATCAGCACGGCCAGCACGGAATTTCATGAGTATGCCGTTTCATGGAATGCCGATCGCATGATTTTCTCCATCGACAATATTCCCTACTACACGTATAGTCCTTCAACAAAAACTGCGGCTAACTGGCCCTATGACGCCAACCATTTTATCATCATGAATTTAGCCATAGGCGGAACTTTTGGTGGTGCTGTGGATCCAAACCTAACCTCAGCAAGATTTGAAATTGATTATGTACGGGTATATGAAGAACGAACTGCACCGTTTATTGCGGGCTCCAAATTTCTTTTTGAAAATCAGCAAGGCATAACATACACCGCTCCGGATTACGGAAATGATATCGTCTACACCTGGACGGTCCCGAGTGACGCCACCATTATGAGTGGTCAGGGAACCAAAGAAATTACCGTTGACTGGGGGCAATCCGATGGCACGATTTCATTAATCTTAACCGGTGATACCGGATGCGTTACAAATTCAACATCACTCCATATAACCACCATTGTAAATCCAACCGGATTGAGCTACACCCTTGAAGATTTTTCGAACACGCAATTACCCGGATGGTCAAAAAATGATGCCGGAATAATCTATTCAACCGAAAATAATACGTTGAACGTTTCCTACACATTATCCGGACTAAAATATATTCAATTTGAAATGCCGCGGGCAGTAAACTTTTCCGATTATGGCATTCTTAAAATACCCGTTCGTGTACCAAAGTCCGCTCCCGTTCCCAGGCTTCTGTTAACCTTTCGGGATGGCGATGGAAATGAAACCATAACCACGAATTTCGATATCCCCATCAGGGCCAACGATGGAAATTTTTATACCTATTCCTACAATTTTAGTGGACTATGGAATCTTAATACCCCTAAGGTGAATGATGATTTTATAAAATCACTGCGCGTTTATATGCTTTCCGGACAAGGGGCCTTTCAACTGGGAACGATCGCAGTCTATAATAGTACTACCCTTCCCGAACCGCCCGACAATCTAACCGCATCCATAACCGATAACAGTGAAATTGCGATCAATTGGAGCAACGCCTCCAATGCCACTTCTTATAATCTTTACCGAAGCGATAATCCAGCGGGTACCTACACGAAAATTAAATCCAATATTCAAACGTCAGAAGTTCCTTATATAATTATTCCACAAGCATCATTAAATTATTACAAATTGACAGGCGTAAACGCTATAGGCGAATCAGCCTTAAGTGACGAACTGGAAATCATTGCCAGCATTACTAAGACAGAAAAAGCCAATAAATCTCAAGTTTCCGTTTACCCAAACCCCAGCAAAGGAAAATTCTTTATCCAAACACACGGAATAGAAACAAAGCAGTTGATTATTTTCAATGCAACCGGGGCTGAACAACCCTATACCCTGGAAAAAGATGAAGATCAATTAATTGTTGAGTTAAAACAAAAAAAACCCGGTACTTATTTTATTGTGTATAGTCAAGTAGGCAAAACGCTGGTAGCAAAAGTCACCGTTCAATAGTTTTTAATCCTTACATACTCCTTCCCACCATGCGAAAAATACAATCATTACTTATTTCACTACCGCTGATGCTCATACTGTTATGTCAGTGTGAAGATCCAAAAAATCGAACGGCTTCCGATAAAACGATCGACTCCCTGCTTGCTATCATGACCCTCGAAGAAAAGGCAGGGCAACTGAATTTTCTGGTAGGCGAATTATTTAACACCGGGCCAACGGTACGAACCGCTGAATCAGAAAAGTTTGATGACCTCATCCGCGCAGGAAAAATTACCGGGCTCTTCAATGTGCATGGTGCGGCCTATACCGCACGCCTGCAAAAAATAGCCGTTGAAGAATCGCGTTTAAAAATTCCACTGCTCTTCGGGGCCGATGTCATTCACGGCTTTAAAACGGTAATGCCCTTACCACTGGCCGAAGCTGCCAGTTGGGACCTGGAGGCCATTGAAACGGCCGCCCGGATAGCCGCCCGCGAATCGGCCGCTGCCGGGATCAATTTTACGTTCGCGCCCATGGTCGATATTTCACGTGACGCCCGCTGGGGCCGGGTGGCCGAAGGTGCTGGCGAAGACCCGTTACTGGGTTCGCGCATTGCCGTAGCCCGCGTAAAAGGCTTTCAGGGTACTAACCTTGCAGATGCTTCAACCATCGTGGCCTGCATCAAACACTATGCAGCGTATGGCGCGCCTTTTGGAGGACGGGATTACAACACGGTTGACATGTCGGACCGCATGCTGCGCGAAATTTACCTCCCGCCTTTCAAGGCTGGTGTGGATGCAGGCGCTGCCACGCTGATGACTTCCTTCAACGACCTTAATGCCATACCTGCTACCGGCAACCATTATTTACTGAAAGACATCCTCCGCAACGAATGGAATTTTCAAGGCATGGTGGTATCCGACTGGCAATCAATTGGGGAAATGATCGATCATGGGTATGCCACCGATCGGGCGGATGCCGCCAAACTTGCGCTGGAAGCCGGTACCGATATGGATATGATGAGTGAAATCTTTCTGAACGACCTGCCGGAGTTGGTACGCTCCGGAAAAATAGATCCCAAGCTGGTGGATGATGCCGTGCGCAGGGTGCTGGAACTGAAATTCAACCTGGGGTTGTTCGATAATCCTTACCTGTACTCCGATCCGGAAGTTGAAAAAAAGGTTATTCGTTCCGAGGCACACCTTGAAGCGGCACGCGACATGGCTCGAAAATCAATCGTACTGCTGAAAAACGAAAATCAATTGCTCCCTCTAAAGAAATCGTATAAAAATATTGCGGTAATCGGACCGCTGGCCAACAACCAGGAAGACATGAATGGAACCTGGTCGTTTTTTGGCGAAGTGCAACATCCGGTTACCATTCTCAGCGGATTGCAGCAAGCCCTGCCGGATACAAAATTTACGTATGCAGCCGGTTGCAACCTGTACGATAACAACACAGATAAATTTTCGGCTGCCATTAGCCTGGCCCGGCAAAACGAAATAATCATTTTGGTGGTGGGCGAAAGTGCCGTGATGAATGGTGAGGGCGCCTCGCGTGCCGACATCGGTTTACCAGGCGTACAACAACAATTGGTGGAAGAACTCTATAAAACCGGTAAGCCCATCGTTGTGCTGTTGGTGAATGGCCGACCCCTGGCCATTGAGTGGATTGCCGAGCACATTCCGGCTATTGTAGAAACCTGGACCTTAGGATCGCAAGCGGGTTTGGCTGTAGCCGATGTGTTAACCGGTGCGTATAATCCTTCCGGAAAACTGCCCATGACCTTCCCCCGGCATGTCGGGCAAATCCCCATCTTTTATAACCACAAGCAAACCGGTCGCGCGTACCAGGGCGATTATAGCGAACCCCTTTCTGAACGGGTGTATCGCTCCAAATACAGGGATGTTAAAACCTCACCTCTCTATGCTTTTGGTTACGGACTGAGTTACTCCACGTTTGCATACAGTAAGCTCATCCTTAACCGGGATCAGATGACTACAACAGACTCCATAACCGTATCGGTAACCATCACCAATACCAGCGCGGTGGATGGCGAAGAGGTGGTGCAACTGTACCTGCGGGATGTGGTGGGCAGTGTAACCAGACCGGTGAAAGAACTAAAAGACTTTAAGAAAGTGCGCATTAAAGCAAACGAGTCGGTAAAGGTTACCTTTACCATTAATCCCGCGATGCTCGCCTTTTACCGTGCCGACATGAGTTGGGGCCCCGAACCCGGAGCCTTTAAAGTAATGGTGGGTGGAAGCTCCGATAACGTACTGGTAAAAGAATTCACCCTGGTTGAATAGGTGACTGAAAATGAAAACTATTAAATAACTTGCGCCTCTAATTCAGAGGCGCTTTTGTATTCCACCGACACCATCATCGCTCTGGCAACCGCCCAGGGAATTTCAGCCATAGCCGTTATCCGCTTATCGGGGCCGGAAGCCATAGCCCTGGTGCAACAGGTATTTCACGGAAAGAACTTAGCCCTTCAACCATCGCATACCGTTCACCTCGGCACCATCCGCGATCATGAAAAAATCATTGACGAAGTAGTGGTCACGTTGTTCAAAGAACCCCGGTCGTTTACCCGGGAAAATGTGGTTGAAATTTCATGCCACGGCTCGCCCGTAGTGGTGAAGGAGTTGATTAAACTTTTCCTGAAACAGGGCGCCCGACTGGCCGAGCCCGGAGAGTTTACCAAACGCGCCTTCCTAAACGGCCGCCTTGACCTGGCCCAGGCCGAAGCGGTGGCCGACCTCATCAACGCAGAAACCGATAACGCCCGCCAGGCCGCTGTTAACCAGATGCGGGGCGGGTTTTCAAAAGAGATCCATCATTTGCGGGCCGAACTGATTCACTTTGCTTCCCTGATTGAACTGGAACTCGACTTTGGCGAAGAAGATGTAGAGTTTGCCAAACGTGACGACCTGAAGCAACTCATCCAGAAAATTCAAGGCTACCTCCGCACCCTGATGGATTCGTTTGATGCCGGCAACGTGATTAAAAACGGAGTGCCCACGGTAATTGCCGGGAAACCCAATGCCGGAAAATCCACCTTGCTGAATGCCCTGCTTAACGAGGAGAAAGCCATCGTGTCGGAAATACCCGGTACCACCCGCGATGTGATTGAAGACGAAATCATCCTCGGTGGAATCAACTTCCGGTTCATGGATACGGCCGGCTTGCGCAACACCGAAGATGTGGTTGAATCCATCGGTGTGGAGCGCACCCGAGACCGTATGAAAAAAGCTTCGCTGATCCTCTACCTGTTCGATTTGTCCGACTCCTCCATCGAAGAAATCACCAAGGAAGAAGAACACCTCAAGCAACTCAACGTACCTTACATCAAAGTTGGGAATAAGCGCGACAAAGCGGATGCCCATCTACTCCAACAGCTTGCCGGGCACGACTTTATTTTCATCTCGGCCGCGCAAAAGCACAACCTGCAGGAACTTAAAGCCAAAATCCTGGCGAACTTCCACATTAACACCGTTAAACCCGGTGACATGCTGGTAACCAATCTGCGGCATTACCAAAGCTTATCACAAACCCACGAGGCCCTTCAACGCGTTTTGGCCGGGTTGGAAAGCGGAGTAACGGGAGATTTTCTGGCGATGGACATCCGGCAGGCACTGCATTACCTGGGCGAGATCACAGGCACCATTACAACCGAAGATTTGCTTGAAAACATTTTCAGCCGGTTTTGTATCGGGAAGTAAGTATAATCAGATTCTTCAAAGCAAAGCCTGGAATGCTTTACCATTCCATGACCATTTTTTCTACCTCATCTTTTGTGAAGAATTGCCCCTGCTCAATTCTTGATTCCGCTTCATCCATTTCACGATTATATTGTTCAAGGCTGATTCGTCCTTCAGTTTTTAATCCGTAATGAAGCATGCCTTTGATCGCACGTAATAGCGAGATGTCCTTCACCCGGAGTTCTTTGATCAGTAATGCCCGTTCGGACTCAAGGTTCATGTCTTCCTGATTTGCATTTCCAAAGTTAATGATTTCATAGCAATTCTTGACTCCATTTATACCCTTCGCGTTCGTCATCCAAGTCCTTCTTGAAAACATTTTCAGCCGGTTTTGTATCGGGTATTATTCCCTATATACTGACTTTATGCGACCAATCTTGGTTCAAGATTAAATCATTCATTTGGCAAGTGCCCTATTTCGTACCGGTGATTGACAGTCATTGGCCATTCCTGCTTTACAGTTAAGGAATGCATCCAGCTCAGTGAGGCTTTTCTTGAACCGGAGAAAAGTGAAGGTGGGGTAAACATAGGATGGTGCCAGTTTTGATCGTAAGCGCATCAGGAAGCGGAATTTATGACACCAAGGAATCCATCTTGAGGTAACATAATTCTGAGTAACTTGAACGCAACTTTGTTGACTCTATGTGGTTATCAACTTGTTCAATCCTGGCTCAGTGGCATGAGCAATATCAAAGTTGATAAATCCTGTGAGCTATGCGGAGTCAAATTCATCGCACCGGGTAAAGATCGACCGGCTCCGCATCAAGGGGGCTGAAGTCCGGAACATCTCGCTGAAATACGAGAAGAAAGTCAACCTTAGGATCACATCCATCACGGAAGCTGATTGCCCAGGAATCCTCGCAGAATACAATCTATAATTTCAGGACCATCAACGGTACCTCGGATGGAATCGATGTACCCAATGGCTGCGAGACAGTGACAAGAACCGACTATTGCTATGCCTGAGAATTGAAATTTACCCATCAGCATAAGAAAGATTTTAGAAAATATTTTCTCGTACTAAACTTAAAAATTGTTTCAGTAATATGTTTAGTATGGAAAAACAAAAGGTCTGTAATAACCTGTATTACAGACCTTTAAGTATTAATTCAAGAGCCCCCTGCCGGAATCGAACCAGCGACCTACTGATTACAAGTCAGTTGCTCTACCAGCTGAGCTAAGG
>CAZOYJ010000036.1:19615-21682 GCA_964583905.1 uncultured Roseivirgaceae bacterium | reverse complement strand
CGTAACTTATATCGTTTTCTTGGGTTTGGTAGGAACCAGCAATTCCGAGATGTCTACATCAAGCGCTATGGCCATTTCGCGCAACATAACCAGTGATGGTTGTTGCTCATTGTTACAAATTCGGGTGATCGTGTTAGGCGCTTTCTTCATTAAATGAGCAAAATCTTTGTGTGAGATTTCTTTCTCAGCGAGCACAACTTTCAGGCGGTTAATTTTGAGTTTATCACGCATCTATTGATACTGTTTAGGTATTATATGATCCTAAAATAGGATTAAACTGAGCTTACTCAAATTTATAAGTCGCTGGTTATGAGTATTTTATAAGTTTCAATGATACGCTTTGCATATTATATAGCATCTAATATGTATATTTAGATACGTATTAGATACTATTCGAAAAATTTTTGAGTTATGAATAATTACAAGTTTCCCTTGATCAAACTCCCATCAGATATCCAGCTTACCTTGTATCTGATCAAAGAAGAACTCAAAAGCCGGAAGTTTTTCCGCACGCTGCAGGAGGCGGGATTGCACGATTGCTATTACCAACCGCACCTGGACGCGCTGATCCTGAGAAGTCTGGATCTGGATGACGGCAGCGACCAGGTCTTTGATGCCTACTATGACCTGATCGAGCACCGCAGCCGGAAGATCGATGCCGATAATGACTCCATCATGAAGCAGGCCCTGAAGGTGTACCTGGCGCTAACGCGGCTCAGGAAAAAACTGCAGCGTAAAGAAGGCGAGTAGATGGAGGGCGTGTTTCCAGCGATGACCCAACCACAACGTGAAGTTTTGCGGGAAACCCTCGCGCGGGTGGCTGAGGCCCTGAAGCCGGAGGCGATCATCTGCTACGGTTGCAGGCAGGTGAGCCGCGAAGGCTGGAGCGCCTTTGAACCTGCCTCCACGCACCATACCGTTTCGCATTATGATGTGCTTATTGTTACCCGCCCGGAAGAAAAGTACAACGACCACGAGGTATGGGATAAACTCCAGCGCTTCAACGGTGAGGCGATCCGGCTGATTGCCGTTGTTCACCCGCTCCGGGCTGTGCAGGAGGCTATACAGAAGGGCAGCCGGTTTTTTACTACGGTATGCCGGCAGGGGGTGTTGGTTTATGGAGAAGCAAAGCCGGAGGTTGGATTGGAAACCGTGCCCGCTTGCGAGGGTGATCCATTCCGTTGGGGGCATCACTTCGGGTTGGCGCATCAGTTTTTGAGTGGTGCACAGCACTACTTGTCAACTGCTCAGCCTGGCCTGTCGGTGTTCATGCTGCACCAGGCAACGGAGCATGCCTGCATTGCGCTTATTTATGCTTGCCTGGGTTACCGGTCAACCACGCATAACCTGAGCCGGCTGCTGGCGCTGACCGAAAACATTGGTGTGGGGTTATCGGATTTATTTCCGCGGCATACGGAAGCGGAGAAGGAGTTGTTCAGTTTGTTGGTTCGCGCTTACGGGGGTGTGCGCTACCGGCAGTCGTTTACTATTTGTCTGGAGGATGCTACGATGCTGGTCGGGCGCGTGAAGGAATTGGTACGGGTAACCGAGCGAATCTACAACGAATTTCAAAAAGAGCGTGGAGCTGATGAAATCACGGGTGTACGACAGTTTTGACCACCCCCTTACCCCCGCCTATAGAGCAGTGAAAAAGGAATTTTAAAAAACATTTTTTTACCTCCCCCTTCACCCCCTCCGGAGGGGGATAATGAAGGTGTTTTTTAAAATTCCTTTTTGAGCAGATCAGTCTCTGATTACAGTAAGTTGAAGTTGTTGTAGTGTTCTTCAAATTTTGAATCGTAGCATTATCCCCCGCTGGCGGGGGTAGGGGGTGGGGATCGAAGGCACAATGTTTTTGGTTTGTTCGCAGATTGAATAGAACAGTGAAAAAGGAATTTTAAAAAACATTTTTTTACCTCCCCCTGCGCCCCCTCCGGAGGGGGATAATGTGGAGTTTTTTAAAATTCCTTTTTGAGGAGATTTCAGCTTATGGCGAAGGCATAATGTTTTTAGTGTTATCTGCTGACTATTATAGAGCCGTGAGAGGCGAATTTTTTACCTCCCCCT
>CAZOYJ010000036.1:12074-19515 GCA_964583905.1 uncultured Roseivirgaceae bacterium | reverse complement strand
TTTTTTACCTCCCCCTACCCCCTCCGGAGGGGGATAATGTGGAGTTTTATAAAATTCCTTTTTGAGCAGGTTAGCTTTTGATGGCCTTCCCGGGGGTAGCCCGATTCATCCGAATAAATTTTCAGAACGGGTAGTTTTTCCCAACTTGCCGCGCATCGTAACGGGGGGTAATTCCGTTATGGTACCCAACAAACCGCTTCGCTATGTTCTTTAACTACCTCCTCCTCGCTTTCCGCAACCTCACCCGGCAGCGCGGGTATGCCGTGGTAAATACGCTGGGCCTCACCATTGGCTTGGCGGCTGCCATTTTTATTTTGCTGTATGTGCGCGATGAACTCACGTTTGATACCATGCACCCGCAGGCGGCTACCACGTACCGCATGGGGTATTGGCTGCAGATGGGGAATGGCGAAACGCAGTCGTACCCCGAAGTGCCGGGCGGGTGGGACAACTACCTGAAGAATAATTACGAGGGGGTAACGGAAATTACCAGCTACATTCAGCAGGGCATGCCCACCAGCATCCGGTATGTGCCCGCAGATAAGATCATGCTCACGGAGGAGATCATCTGGGCCGAGCCCAACCTGGGCAAGCTGCTGTACCTTAACCTCCTGAGCGGCCACCCCGAAGATGCGCTGAAGGAGCCGAACAGCATCCTCCTGTCGCAAACCTCGGCCCGGAAGTTTTTTGGTGACGATGACCCGGTAAACAAAACGCTGAGTGTATCGCATTTCATTACCAACAACACGCCCATTGAACTGCTGGTAACGGGGGTGTACGAAGATTTTCCTTCCAATTCGCACATTGCCCCGCAATACATTGCCAGCATCCAGGCGCTGAAGCCGTTCATTCGCGAGATTGACCAGGCGCTGAACGATTACATGGGCGATGGAGAGTTCGGCATCTGGACGCAGTCGTTTTTCAGTTGTGCCAACCCGCAGCTTGTGCCGGTGATGACGGACGACCTGCAGCAGCGCGCCAACGCGATCATTGAAAAGTTCAACCTCGACCTGAAGTTCCGGCCCATCATCCGCCCCATCACCGACCTGCACTTCGACCAGGAAATGGATTGGTCGGTATACCATAAGTCGGCCGATAAGAATTACCTGTACATCTTCATTACCATTGCCGTACTGATTTTGGTGATGGCGAGCATCAACTACATCAACCTGGCCACGGCCAAGTCGGTGGCGCGTGCGAAGGAGATCGGGTTGCGTAAAACGTTTGGCAGCCAGCGCGTGCAGTTGTTCGTGCAGTTCATGCTGGAGTCGTTCCTGCTGGTGCTGGTGGCGGTGGTGCTGGCCTTGGGCGTGGTGCTGTTGCTGTTGCCGCAGTTCAATGCGCTGGCCGAGAAAGCGTTTACGCTCCGTCACCTGTTCGATCCGGGCATGCTGATGATCACCGGGACGGTGGCGTTGTTTGTCACGTTGTTGGGCGGCAGCTACCCGGCCATTTTCATTTCGGGTTTTCAGCCGGCCACGGTGTTGAAGGGAAAGTTTGCCTTCGGCAAGGGTTCGAACATGCTTCGCCAGTTGCTGATCGGCTTGCAGTTTACGGTGGCGGTGGTGTTGCTCATCGGCAGCATTGTATTGGTGCGGCAGATGGACCTGATGCGCAACTCCAAACTCAACGAGGCGGGGCAACAGATTGTGTCTATCCGTTATGGCGGTTTTGGCGAAGGCGTAGCCACCGACCGGCAATACAACACCTACAAGAACATGCTGCTGGCCGATCCGCAGGTTGAAGCGGTTACGTTGGCGAATCATTTGCCGCGCCTGGATTTCTTCGGGCCGCTGAACATGCGCTTTCAGTTTCCGGAAATCATGGAAGACCAGCACGAGTGGTTTCAACTCAATGGCGATTATGATTTCACCAAAACGTTCGGGCTGACGCTGATTGCCGGCCGCGACTTCGATCCGCTAAACGTTACCGACTCTTCGGCTGTGTTGTTGAATGAATCTGCGGTGCGTTCATTGAACACCACCCCGGAAGCCATTATCAACACCACGGTTGTGCGCCCGGCCCACAGTTATTACGGTGGACCCGACAGTACCCAGGCGCCTGTTACCGGCAAGGTGATTGGCGTGGTGCAGGATTTTCCGTTTCGCTCGATGCACCACAAAATTGATCCGCTGGGAATTGCGGCCCGCCCGCACTTCCAGGACCGCATCATTCATGTACGGCTGGGGGCTAAAGAAATGGGTGAGAAGATCCGCTTCCTGGAGCAGGAGTGGAAGAAGTTGTTTCCGCAGTACGGATTTGATTATTGGTTTATTGACGATGAGTTCGGGCGGATGTATGAAAACGAAACGAAGGTGGCTGCGCTCACCGAAAAGTTTTCTGCGTTGGCCATTCTTATTACGTGTATCGGGTTATACGGACTGGCCTCGTTCATGGCGCAGCAGCGCACGCGGGAGATCGGGATCCGCAAGGCGATGGGCAGCAGCAGTGCTCAGATTTTGACGTTGCTGCTGATGGTGTTCGGCAAGTTGTTGCTGATCGGCTCGGTGGTGGCGGTGCCGGTAACGTATTTGCTCACTTCGAAGTGGCTGGAGCGGTTTGTGTATCAAACGCCTTTGTCGCCTTTGGTTTTTATTGGTGCGCTGCTGGTGTTGGCGGTGATCACGTTGCTCACGGTTGGCTTTGAAACATGGCGGGCAGCGCGGGCGAATCCGGTGGAGTCGTTGCGGCATGAGTGAGTTTGGAGATTGGAGTTTCGGACCTGCCGGCAGGAAGCCCGAAGCGCGAGAGCATGGTGTTGGCCGGATTTGTAGCAGAAAGGTGTCAGCGTTTGTGCCGAATAGTCCAGGTCCAAAACTATTTTTATGTTCTCTCTGATCTTTTGGGCTGTGTCGTTGTCAACCACTCCAACTTTTTTAACAAGTCGTTTGTTGTCAATTGCTCTGATTTGGTCAATCATGATGTCACAGTCCTCCTTGAGTCCAAATTTTGATTTTTTCAGATGAACTCTCAATATCTCCGAGTCTGGTTTTACGTTTTTTGTTATCGGCCAAATACCTTTGTCCAAAGGTATAACTCGCTGCTTTTAGCGCATTAAGCGCTCATGGGTATATTAGTCTTTGGTGGTACTCAGCGTATTGGCTCCTACGGTATAAGCATAGGCGGAAGCCGGAATAAACGTGAGGGTAATGCCGTTGTATTCCGTTACCTGTTGAATAGCGATCGTGGTGACCAACGCCTGCTCCAGTTTATTTTCGAGGCAAAAGTGAATGAGGCTCTTTAGTTCACGGGGGTTGGCAGCATACCGGTCGCTCCATTTTATTTCCAGCGCCCACAGGGGTTTAAGATTTTTTTTGTCCAGCCCTATCATATCTACTTCGCCTTTGGTCCACCGTGCATACCAGGGATTAAAGTTAATGCGGTGCAGCCATTGGGCGTAAATCGCGGTTTCGGTCATGGGCCCCATGGCCTCATCCAAAGGTGAAAGCGGTGAAAACAGGGCGGCCCGAAGCGAGGGGTTGGTGAGGTATATCTTAAAAAAGTTGTCGCGTTGAAATCGCTTACCCGACTGATCAACGCGTTTGATAATTTTAATGAGGAAGGCTGCTTCGAGGTATTCCAGGTATTTTTTAATGGTATTTTTCGGAGTACCGCTTTGTGTGCTTAACGTTTCTAAGGAGAACTCATTGGCGGAGTTGTACGCAATGGTGGTGAAGAGGGAGTTTAATTCCTGCACATCGCTAATGCCGTATAGCCCGGGCAGGTCTTTAAGCAACACTTTATCCACCACATCGTGTCGAATAAACCGTTCGGGGTTGTTACGCACGGCTTCAGAAAAGATGGCTTCCGGGTAACCGCCATAGTTAATGTAGTCAACAAAGTGCTTGTTCAATTCTTTACTATCGGGCGATTGATAGAAATCAACCTTTTCGTTTCCCCACGGCAATTGGGTAGGTGTAACCAGGTGGGTGAGCTTTTGCATGGTAATAAACTCATAAAAGGTAAGCGGTGGCAGCATGAAATCGGTAAAGCGGCCTACGCCACTTTCCTGGCTTTTATACTTCAATGCCGCGGCTGCAGAGCCCGATACAATGAAGCGGGTGTGGCGGTAACTATCGGTGAGTGATTTTAAATGAATGTCCCAGTCTTTCAAGTACTGGATTTCATCAAAAATTACATACCATCCGCTTAGGTCGTGTTCGGCCCCTGTAGCCGTGCGTCCGTGTGAAAACAATTGCTCCAGACTGATGTGGTTATAAATGGGGTTTTCAACGGTAATGAACAAGATGCGCCTTGGGTTTACGGACTGCTTTAACAGTTTCTGCACCAGATGGTGTAGCATAACCGTTTTTCCAACTCTTCGGGGCCCCATTAAAACAACTGAGCGGTGGACATCCAGATTACAGGCTACTTCTGCGAACCGGTTGAAGTAGGCCCGGTGGGGCATTTGTTGAAAATAGGGATCAATGGCTCCTGAATTCCACCAGGGATTTTCGAACCTGATCCTATCCAATACCTGTGCAACAGCAACAGATTTTAGCATATATTTCCTTATTTACCATAAAAATATAAAATAAGATCAAATTAATGATCTTAATATGAGATATTTGTTTCAAATAAGGAATTAAGGTGATCTTCTGTTGGTTTTACGATCTCTGATCCGGAAAAAACAGTCCTTCCCTGGACTCGCTACTTCCAAATGGTTAAACCGGATCCCGAGATAGGACCATGGATGAGGGTATTGCAGTTTGGGCAAGTTGGTTCGTTCTGATTGAAAGGTGGTGCAGTTCCTGAATGACATGGTGAGCTCCGGCATTCAAGATACTAAAAGAGGATGTCTCAAAAGCAACAACGTTGAAGGTTGAGTTTGTCGAAACCTGATTGGGCTACTCATTCAGCCTTCGACAAGCTCAATCTTCTTGATGCAACTGGTTTTTGAGACATCCTCCTTCGGAGGTTCATTTGCCGTGAATCTAAGGTGTGGTGGCTTGCATAATAGGCACACGGTCGAGATACTGGATCACTTCATCGAGTTGACCCGCATCATTGAAGTGATATACGGTGTGAATGTACTGGGTCATAGACTTTCCGGTTTTATAGGTGGACTGCACGCGGTACCAACTCAGCACCCAGTTGCCCGGGCGGACCTGTTCGGATGCATTGACTTTCAAGGGCAACCAGATTTGGTTGTCGAACGCGATCTTGTCGATGACGTTTGATCTCCGGTCTTTCCAGTATGCGGTAATGGCCGCTTTACCGGCAATGCTGTCACCGTTGTTGAAACGGTAGATGCAGTTCTCGGCCATGTTTTTCACGAAGGCATCGATGTCGCCACCGGCCAGGCTGGCCAACGCTTGCTGGCAGGGGCCAACGTAGGTGTCTGCCGTAATTTCAATGGGTGGAGGGGGCAGCGCAGCTGCTTCTTCTTCAACAGGTTTTTGCTGGGTACAGGCCCACAGGCCAGCCATCAGCAGGAGGAGTGCAAGAGGTGTTCGCATAAGGTTTTGGTTTTAAAAGGTAATTGGAAGAATACAAAGGTTACCTAAAAAGATGGCGCGAAGCAATTGGGTATTGATATTTTTTTAAGGCTGAAGCTTTGAGAACAATTGTGCTGTTCCGCCCAGCGGGCAGCCACAGAAAAAATGGCCGGTGTTTTTTGGCATACTATATTAGATGATGGGCGCTTGAAAAAGTTTGTATTTCTGAATGAGGCGTTAAATATGGTAGAGTCTTTGAAGCATGAGTGAGTTTGGAGATTTCGGATTTGGTTATCCAGCAGCAGCATCAGGCAGTCCGAAAAATAGTTCACCTTAATCCAGCAGCGCCCGGTACAATTCGTTCAGGGCTGTTTCGGCCTCTTTATGAATCGGGCTGTCGGTTACCGTGCCTGAGCTGATGCTGGAACCCCAACACCACACACCCTATGCGCTGAGCAAATTGCTTTCCGAAGCCTCCAGTTGGAACACCTCACGCGCGGAGAACACCTTCCGGATGTGGCCGATTACTTCCTGGTTCCACAACATCCGGTAATGCCCGGCCCGGGCGAGGGTAATCAGGCCGGCATTCGGCAGTACGGTGTGCAGCCGTTGCGACCAGGCAAACGGAATAACCTTATCGTTCACATCGTGCAGGATCGTCAGCTTCCGGTAGTTCACGTCCAGCGCCTTTTGCTCAACCGAAACAGTTTGTACCGGTTCGTTTAAAATGCGGTGGGCTTTTTGCAGCATGTATTCATAGGCGTTGTTGCCCAGGGCAATCTGGTTTTTGAACGCCTCAAAAATATCTGCCAGTTTGTTGGGCGAGGTAAGCATAATGAAATTATCCACCGCATACCGTGAACCCGACAGCGCATACGTGGCTACGGCCGAACCAAAGGAATGCGACACAATGGAAAAGGGTTCGGTGGGCCGGAGTTGGAAGATCAGGGCGCGCAGGGCTTCGCGACAATCGCGCAGGTTGGTGTGGGTAAGCCGTGAGTAGCCATGAGCCGGCAAGTCTAACGCAACCACCCGGTAACCTTCTTCTGCCAGCGCAAGAGCGATGCCGCCCATGGAGCCGGCATTGGACTCCCACCCGTGTACCAGCAACACCAGCTTTCCCTGCGGATTGCCCAGTTCATACCCGTGAATGTTTTCGCGGGGATGCGCCACCTCAAACTTGCGGGCGCGTTCGTAGAATTGCCGTTCGGATTTTTTGAACGGAAGTTTGCGGGTTTTTTGAAAGAGCCGGAAAGCGCTTGCACCAGCCCAGGCCGGAAAGAGCGCAGAACAGAGTGCATAGTACTTGCGGAGGAGCGTAAGGATAAGGGTTTTCATGGGGTACCGTTATTATACCGATCGGTATATTTATGAATAAAAAAATTTACAGGTTCATTTCCGTTTCAATCATGCGGTCGATGTGATCCATAACATCGTTCATGTGTTTCTGATCGTCCAGCAGGTTGGTGATGAAGATGCCGCCTTCAATCTGGGCGAGTATACGCAGGGCCATCGTTTCGGGTTCCACCGATTTTTTGAATTGTTTCTGGTGGATGCCCTCGCGGATAATATCGGCAATGCCTTTCTGGAGCTTGCGCATGATTTCGCGCACGCGTTTGAGCAGCACCGGATTTTGATGTTTGGAGTCGACCCCCACATTGAGCAGCGGGCAGCCGCCATACTTTTTGGTGAGTTGGTAATAGTTCCGGTAAAAGTCGGTCATGGCCTTCAGCTTTTTTACCGGTGACGTTTCGGCATTCATCTTGTCGGCTACGAGCATCACCACCTTGCGTACGTTGTAGTTGAAGGCCTGCAGGGCGAGGTCTTCCTTGCTTTCAAAGTTTCCGTAAATGGCGCCCTTGGTCAGTTTGGTAGCTTTGGTCACTTCCGACATAGACGTGGCCGCATAGCCATACCGGTTAAACACCGGGGCTACGGTTTCGAGGATGTACTGGCTGGTGACTTCGGCTTTGCCCATGGTGCAAGTATACGTAAAATATACC
>CAZOYJ010000036.1:6161-11974 GCA_964583905.1 uncultured Roseivirgaceae bacterium | reverse complement strand
CCTGCACCCCCTCAAGCGGGGGATAATGTGGAGTTTTTTAAAATTCCTTTTTGATGAGATGGCTTTAAATGACACAGAGTATCAGCGGGGAAAAAATTTTTAACCGCTGAGGATCCAGGAGGGTACGCGGTGAACCGCAGAGGAGTCGCTGTCCGGCTCATTACCGGAAATCGACAGTTCGTCAAGAATGTTAAACGGTGAAAAAGGAATTTTAAAAAACGATTTTTACCTCCCCCTGCACCCCCTCAAGCGGGGGATAATGTGGAGTTTTTTAAAATTCCTTTTTGATGAGATGGCTTTAAATGACACAGAGTATCAGCGGGGAAAAAATTTTTAACCGCTGAGGATCCAGGAGGGTACGCGGTGAACCGCAGAGGAGTCGCTGTCCGGCTCATTACCGGAAATCGACAGTTCGTCAAGAATGCCCGGCAGTTGAAAACAAAAATTTGGGAGCCATACAACCAAAAGCGCACTTTTGTGGTCTATAGGGCATAACGATTATGAAAACGCTTAATCTCCGCAGAACCGTCTTTTTAGCCATCGGCATTATGGTGGCCGTGATGATCCTGGTTACTACCAGCCTCTTTGGCATGGCGCTTTGATTTCTCCATCGAAAGGGGACAAGCCATAAAATTCAATAGAGAAATCCAAATGCCCACAATGGAATCCGATTGAGCCAGGCAAGCTCGATATTAACTTGTTTAGCTGTATTGACTTGAATTTAAGTCAGAATTATACAAACAATGACTTCAATTCAAGTCAACCTTAAGAATAAGCGGGGTTCTTCAGAATTTAAGGTGTTTTAGTGTTTAAGCTCACGCATACACCAAAACATACGTATAAATCTCACTTCCCCCTATACTTCTCAAACCACCCTAAAATATACCCAGCCTTATTAATCTGGTTGCTTGGCCGGTCGGCAATGCCGTGGCTTGCTTCCTGAATGCGCACGAGGGCGGTTTCTACTTTATTCAGTTTTAAAGCCGTGTAGTATTGTTCCGATTCGGCCATGGGTGTCCGGTAGTCTACTTCACCGGTTAACAACATGGTGGGCGTTTTCACATTCTTTGCGTAGGTGAGCGGTGAACGTTTCATGTAATGCTCGGTGTGGTCCCACGGAAATCCGGGAAACCAGTATTTGTAAAAGAAGCCGGGGTTATCGGCATATAATACAAAGCTGTACCAGTTGATTACCGGCTTGGCTACTACGGCCGCTTTGAACCGATTAGTATGCCCGACAATCCACGCGGTTAACACCCCACCGCCACTGCCCCCGGTAACGAATAAATTTTTATCATCAATAAATCCTTTGGCAATTACCGCATCCACACCAGAGATGAGGTCATCATAATCCTGGCCGGGATAATTGTGGTGAATTAAATTTCCAAATTCGGCACCGTAGCTTGTGCTGCCGCGCGGATTGGTGTAGAGTACCACATATCCTTTGGCGGCAAAGAGTTGAAGCTCCAGGGTATACCGCGATCCATAGTTTGCAAATGGCCCCCCGTGAATTTCCAGGATCAGCGGATATTTCTTTTTCGGATCGAAGTCGGGCGGATAGATAATCCAACCCTGAATATCGCGCTGATCGTGTGATGACTTGTACCAGATCTCTTCCACGTTTCCGGGTTTCTTCAGCGCGAACAGATCATCGTTTACGCGCGTGATGCGTTTGGCTTCGCCACCACCGCGTGCTCCGGATGCCAGATCGGCCGGGTGATCGGGTGTAGAGTGTGTAAAGGCATACCGTCCGCTTGGCGCCACCGTAAACGTTCCTCCGGCATAGGGCCTGTCGATGGATAGTCCGCCTACGTTGTTGGTGAGGTTCGTCACTTTTCCGGATAAGTCGGTGTGGGCAATCCACGTATTGCCTTTATCATCATACTGAAAATAAATTCCCTTGCTGTCGCCACTCCATTGAATGTTGTTGATGTCGCGATCGAGTGAAGCGATTACTTTTCGAGGCGAGGATCCATCGCGGTTCATCACGTACAAATCGGTTACCTGGTAGCCCTGGTAGGTGTCGTCAAAGCCGGTATAGGCAATGAGCTTGCCATCCGGTGAAACTTTTGGATTTCCATCCGGGCCCTGGCGTGTGGTTAAGGTTTTGATGGAAAGGTCGGCTACTGAAACTTCATGTACCTCGCTGTTGCGCGGATCAAATTCGTTGTTGGCATGGCGGTTGGCCGAGAAAACGATAGCCTTGCTGTCGGGCGTCCAGGAGAAATCTCCGCCATGATTAAAATTTCCGGAAGTGATCTGGCGCGGGGTTCCGCCCTCTGCGGAAAGCACAAACAAATGATTGTAGCCATTTTTCAGGTACCCGGCTCCATCGAACCGGTACGTCATGTTGTCGATGTATTTGGGGGTGGCTGCCCACTTTGCTCCTTTTGGTGGCGCGGGTAAACTTACGATCGGTTTTGCCTGGTCTTCAACAAACATGGTAAAGGCGATTTGCTTTCCATCGGGCGACCAAACGGGAGGACCAAAACCCTGGTTGAGGTTGGTGAGTTTCGCTTCGGCTCCTGTGTCTAACCACCGAAGGTAGAGTTGTGTGGAGCCATCTTTATTGGAACGATACAGTACTCTTTTTCCATCGGGCGACCAGCGTGGCGAAAAATCATTTTGATTGCCGGTGGTAAGCGGACGATTATCCGTCCCATCGAAGTTGACGATCCACAGGTTTGAAAAAGTTTTATCGGCCAATACATCGTTGTAGTTGCGCGCATAGATAATTTTCTGGCCATCGGGTGCAATCTGCGGATCAGAAACCCACTCCAATTGGAATACATCCATGTAATCGAGTTTGTCTTGTGACTGTGCATGAATGAAGAACAGGATGGGCAGGAGGAATAGAAATTTTTTCATGGTTATAGTATTAAGGTGTGTTCAGGCGCTCAGGTACTCTGGTTAGAAGAACATCAACACTTCAACACATTCAATATCTCCAGCTTTTCAAATCGGCACCTTTTGGTGCGCTGACTTCAATGCGTTTTAAAATTCTTGGAAGATACATGGTGTTGTAGCGAAGTCTTGAAATATAATTCGGGTTGTCGTGGTCGCCATTCCAACAATGTTCGGCACGGTCGCCATAATCCACTTCCCCGGCATAGAATGGATTTTTGGTTTTCTTCAGAAACTCTTCCATTAAATACACGGCATTGTTGAGGTAATAATTATCCATGTCACCACAGTAGATGTGGATTTTACCTTCCAGCTTCGGGCCGAGGGTGGCCCAATCGCGTTCGAGGATGTAGCGGAGGTCGTAGTTTTCTTTCCAGTACTCGGCCACGCTGTGATCAATTTCACCGGTTACTTTATCCCACAACCGTTTCGGGTAGCCGTCATCGCCTTGCGGTGAGTACACCGCCTCCCATATATCCCACTGCTGGCCGGAGCGTCCTTTTGTGCCGAGGGCCAGTTCGCGGTGGTTCATTTCGCGCAGCGTTGCGGTAAGCTGACCTAAATAATTGCGGTAGCCCGGGCGTTCCAATTTTTTAAAATCACTTTCGTAGTAATAGGCGTTTTTGTCTTTATAGATATCCACCAAACAATAGGCGCGAAAATCAATGGGATCGGGGCAGGCTGCAAAGCAACCGTTGAATTCATCGGGATAAAACATTTGTACGGCCAGCGCCTCCCAACCACCGGTGGAGCCGCCATAGGTAAAGCGCGCCCAGCCTTCACCAATGCCGCGAAATTGCTTTTCTATTTCCGGCAGCAACTCATACATAATGGCATCTCCGTAAGGGCCTTGTGAAGCGGAGTTCACTGCATAGGAGTCATCGTAGTACGGGGTGGGGTGCTGGACTTCAATGATGAGGAAGCGCGGGAAATTCTTGCTGGTCCATTGCTTATAGAAATTGTACGCTTCCTGCGCCTGGATTTTTTTGTATCCATAAATTCCGAAACGCCCGGCATAATCGGTGGTGTCCATATTGGGATCGGGTGGCGTTTCGCTGAAGCCTCCGAAATCAGAAGGAAAGTGGCCATGATAAATCATCAGCGGATAGCGGGCTTCGGGGTGCTCGTCAAATCCTTCGGGCACCAGCACGTGTGCTCCCAGGTACATGGGTCTTCCGTAAAATTCGGTGAGTTTGTTGCTCTGGATTTTTATGTGGCGGATGTACTTCGTGTTTTCCGGTGCGGTTACGGGTGGAATTTTCTGATCCATGGTGATGCGGATCGTTTCGTTCAGGGCTGGATCAACAATCACCTTCACCGGGGTGCTGTAAAAATTTCCGGGCTTGCTGTTCCACTGTTGTCCTTCGCCCTGGTCGGGTGGAAGTTTTACGGTATGCCCCGTACTGAGGGTAAAGGTTTCGTACCGGTTGATGAGTGCCTGAACAAAATATTCGCCTGCCGGAATGTCGTTGATCGACTGTATCGGGTAACCAAATGCCGACCCGTCAATGATTATTTCATCACCGGGTTTCATACCGTCCACATCGACACCAAATACGAGTTGTGTGGAGGGGGCGTCAACGATTTGATTTCTTGGTTCGCTTTTATCATTGTTGGCGAGCATCAGCAATAATCGTCCATCCTGCGCCTGATCGCTCATTTCGGCTGTAAACGAGATGGAAAATTTTAGTGTATGCTGTTCGGTTGAACAACGGATGCCGGTTACTAAAAGTACCGCCAGAAAGAGCGTGGAGTATTTCATAGGTTATGTAAATTATTTTTAATTTACTGCGCTTCACTCCGGCAAGCAAATGTTTGGTGTAAAACCGGGGCATTTTTCATTTTTGAAGCGGCCCCACCGGAAATTCTTTGCTTATATTGCACGGTGGTAAACGGGTATAATGATATGACCATTCACCTGATTGAAGATGATGGCATTTATGCCGAATTCATTAAGCGTTCGCTGGCGCAGAATACCGATTATAAAATTTCGGTTTTCCAGTCGGTAGAAGAATGTATGCCTGTAGTGCGGGCAGGCGATATCCCCGATGCGATCATCACCGATTTCCGGTTACCGGGTAAATCCGGAATTGATTTTTATGAAGAAATAAAGGGCCTGCTCAATCCCGACACCAAGTTTATCATGATGAGTGCATTGGATGACGGCAACCAGGTGCTCAGTTTCATCAGGCGGGGGGTGCGCGACTACGTGATTAAAGACGATACGGTGATTGATTCGCTGAAGGCGATTTTAGAAGGCAATGAAGATGAGTATTATCTCTTCACCTAACGATTATTACTGCTTCGTTATATTTAAATTGACAGACTTGAGTAAGCAGGCAATAGGCAAATGCAGTAGGCAAAAAGAGGCTTAAGTCTAATTCGAATTGCCTCCTGATATCTATCGGGATTTCTAACTTTTGTATTTTAAAAATTCATAAATCAAAAAACACTACAACCTGATCCGGACCTCCTCCTTGTAATTTACGGGCACATTAAACGGCACCCCGCTTTTTTGCAACCGGATAGTGCCTTTGTAGTGGATTTGCATTTTCTTACCGCCAATAATGGCGAACATGGTGTCCATCAGGCCGATCTCCTTCAGGTTGAGTTTCACTTCGAGCGGGATGATAAACTCATTTTTTGCCGGCACCCGGATTTTCAATTGCTGATCGATAACAGCCGCTTTCTTCCCATCCACAAAAACTTCGAGGTCGATTTTCTTTACCGTCATGCGGAGGTTGTTTGGGTTGTATAAGATAGCGTTGGCGCGGAGCATGGGCTCGGTGGTGGCGTCTACTACAATGTCGTTGATTCTTCGAAGCTGAACATCTTCCTTGGGTTTGCAGGAAGCGATGGCCAGAAGAATAAGCAACCAGGCGGAATGACGAATGAGGAATGACGAATGA
>CAZOYJ010000036.1:0-6061 GCA_964583905.1 uncultured Roseivirgaceae bacterium | reverse complement strand
ATGGACTGGCCGGACCCGGTTATGCCGTGATTGATCAATTTTTAAGCCAACAGGAAATTGCTGGGATTCTTAATCTGAAAACCCTTCGTGACGCTGAAAACCTGAAAAAGGCGGGCATTGGCAACCGGCAGTCGTTACAAATCCAGGAAGGCATTCGTGGCGATTACATTCAATGGCTGGATAAACGAACTGCAGAAGCGCCTCTACAGGTATACATGAACCGGCTGGAGGAATTGATGGCCTACTTAAACCAGGAATTATTTCTGAGCCTGAAGGACTACGAAATTCATTTTACGGTTTATCCACCCGGAACTTATTACAAGCGCCACCTCGATCAGTTTAAGCACGATGACCACCGCAAGCTATCGGTCATCTGCTACCTCAACAACAACTGGCTGGACGAAGAAGGTGGGCAACTGCGGTTGTATCTGCCCAATGAAACGCTCGACCTCTTTCCGCTTGCCGGTCGTTTAGTGTGTTTCCGTTCCGACCAGCTTGAACATGAAGTGCTGCCCGCAACGCGCGAGCGCTTAAGCATTACCGGCTGGATGCTGGACCGGTTGGCGGACCTGAAGCACCTGTAGCCACTTCAGCATGTTTCTGCTTCACCCAGTCCCAGTCCAGTTGACAGTTGACAAAGAAGCAATTGACAAAGCCCTTTACTTGATGGTAAATAACGGGGGCTGTAAATCTTCCCATTCGGTTGCTTCCTGGTATGCGCGGGCCAGTAAAAGCGGAGCCGCCTCGCCATACAGTTTTCCAAGAAAGGAAATGCTGGTGGGCGAGTTGCTGGTATTAAATCCATTCGGTACCACTACACACGGATGCCCGGTGAGGTTGGTGGTGAGCAATTGCGTGCCGCCAAAGCTGGGCGTGATGATCACATCAAAATCATGCGTGGCTTTGTGGTATTCTTCGATCAACTGCTGGCGCAGGCGCGAAGCGTTGATGTATTCTACAGCCGGAATAAACCGGGCGGTGCGAAATACATTAGGCCATGCCCAACGCACTTGGTTGGACAGCAAGCTGTCGCGATCCGAGCGGGTAAGCTCATCAAAGGCGGCTGCCGCTTCGGCTGTTAACATTAACCGGATGGCCGCTACCGGGATGGAGGTGGGCAATTCTACCGGAACCAGTTCAATGCCCAGCGAGCGGATCACCTCCAGGGTTTTCAAATCGTTTTCTTTGGTAGCATAGTTGGCCTCAAACAACGATTTCACATACCCGACTTTCAATTTTTTAAGATCCGTTTTTGCCGAATAATTAAACGTTGAAGCGCTCACGCTTTTATCCATTCCGTCTTCACCGCGAATCACGTCATATACCAATGCGGCATCAAAAGCCGACCGGCAGATCGGCCCGATTTTATCCATCGACCAGCTTAACGCCATGGCACCGTGCCGGCTTACGGTTCCATACGTGGGCCGCAAACCGCTCGCCCCGCAGCGTGTGGAGGGGGAAACAATGGAGCCGAGGGTTTCCGTTCCGATACTGAAAGCAACCAAACCGGCCACCGTAGCGGAAGCAGATCCTGCTGATGATCCACTTGAGCCTTGCGTTAAATTCCAGGGATTTTTTGTTACCCCGCCATACCAGATGTCGCCCATGGCCAATGCCCCCAGGGTAAACTTGGCTACCAAAACAGCCCCGGCTGCTTCCAAATTTTTAACTACCGTTGCTGTGGTGTTGATCTCCTGGTCTACAAAGGGTTCTGCGCCCCAGGTAGTTTTTGTTCCTTCCACCGCCAGTAAATCTTTAATGCCAAACGGGATGCCGTGCAGGGGCCCGCGGTATTTTCCTTTTGCGATTTCGTCATCGGCTTTTTGCGCTTGTGTTAAAGCACGCTCTTCAAGAAGCGAAACAACGCATTGCAATGTGTCGCCATATTTTTTGATCCGGTTGAGGTAGAGTTGGGTTAGTTCAACCGAAGTTATTTTTTTGGATTTTATCAATACGGCCAATTTATACACCGGGTAAAAAGCAAGTTCCTCTTTATTAACCGGAACCTTAACCTCTTTCGGCAACCCCCAATCGAGTGGTTTCTGTTGGGTTTCTTTTTTGAATCCTGTTGGCACCGGATCAAACCAAAGCGACATGGGAATGTGGTTTTCGATTTTGTAGGCATGCAGCGACTGAATGGAACGCTGGTAATCGCGTAAGCCCTGCAACAGCGAGTCGCGTTCCGCGGGTGTAAAACTCAAATCGTAATACGGTTCAATTTCTGCGGTGGGGTATTTTGCCTGACCGCTGGCGAGGTTTCCGATCAACACAAACCCGATAATGGTAAAAAGCTTGTAACTTGTATGCCCGTTCATAGGATAGATTTTGAACTCAAGATATGAAGGAATACTTTTTAAAGTTGTATCAATATAATGCGTGGTCGAATGCCCGGGTATTGGGTGCGTTGGAACAACAAAAGGTGGAAGATGAAAAAATTCTCACCCTGATGAGTCATGTTCTGGCCGCTCAACTGATCTGGTTGCACCGCGTAGTGGGTCTTCCTTCACCCAACTATGAACTGTGGGCCCTCTATCCGCTTGAGCAACTTAAGGCCATGAGTGAAGAAGCTTCTTCCCGCTGGTTAACGTTCATCGAAGAGCACGACAATTTTGACCGGTTGCTGCGCTACCATAATTACGTGGGCCACTCTTATGAGAACAAGGTGGAGCACATCATGATCCACATCGTTAATCACGGAACCTATCATCGCGGACAAATTGCTTTGCGGTTGCGCGAATTAGGTTTCGAGCCAGTAAACACCGATTTCATTACGTACGACCGGGTGATCTCCGGTCAGTTGAAGGCTTAGAACAATCCGGATGACCGCATGTTAAACCTATAAACGTAACCGCTTATGAAGAAAATCAGTCTCTTTATCGTACTCCTGGTCTTTACCGGTTGGGTACAGGCCCAGGAAGATGGTATTACGGTTTGCCACACTCCGGCAACGGAAAAATTTGCTTTGTTCGCTTCGAACA
The DNA here is from genome assembly GCA_964583905.1 of uncultured Roseivirgaceae bacterium. GTDB lineage: Bacteria > Bacteroidota > Bacteroidia > Cytophagales > Cyclobacteriaceae > UBA2336. Next base: position 3,083 of record CAZOYJ010000036.1, on the reverse strand, counting down.
ATGATTTCAACATGTCGCATGCCGATCCCTTGCCGTACGTGCACCAAAGCGCGGTGGGTAAAATGATTACGTTCAAGACGCCTGACGGGAAAGACGCCCATGCCTATCTGCTTACTTCAAAAAACAAAACCAACAACTGGGTTTTTGTTTTCCAGGAGTGGTGGGGGCTGAACGAGCACATCAAGCGCGAGGCCGAACAACTCTATCATGATATCGGCAATGTGAATGTGCTGGCGCTTGATATGTATGATGGGAAAATAACCGACAAGCGCGAAGAAGCCGGTAAATACATGGGTGAGTTCAAACAAGAACGTGGTAATGCTATTGTACAGGGGGCTGTTTCGTATGCCGGAAAAGACGCGAAGATTGGCACAGTAGGTTGGTGTTTTGGTGGCGGGCAATCGCTACAGGCGGCCCTTATGGCAGGCAAGCAGGCGGTGGCGTGTGTAATGTATTATGGCATGCCCGAAGAAAACGTTGACCGGTTAAAAACCCTGAACTGCGATGTGCTGAACATTTGGCCTACACAGGATCAGTGGATCAATAAGGCCGTGATGGATAAGTTTGAAGCCAACATGAAAGCGGCTGGAAAGAAACTTACGGTAAAAGCATACGATGCCGACCATGCGTTTGCCAATCCGAGCAACCCGAAGTTCAATGAAGATCATACGGCCGATGCGCATCGGAGCACCATTGAATTTTTCAAGGCGCGGATGAAGTAGCCGATATGATTCCTTAAAAAAAGCAGTTGGCGCATTCGTCACCTGCTTTTTTTATTCATACTGGGCTAACATGTATTTGATCACATCGGTGGTAGTAACAATGCCCACCAGTTTGCTTTCGTCCTCGTCATCCACCACGGGAAGTGCATGAAATTCTTCCGTGGATAAAATTTCAGCCACCTGCTTTATCGTATCACTCTCTTTTACGGCCCGCGGTTTATGCGACATCACCTGACCGATGTTGAGCATATCAAACACCGCTTCGTCCACGTCTCCTTCCCCGGCAAACAAACCACTAAACGTAAGCCGGTTTAAATCGGTTTTGCTGAGCATGCCCACCAATTGCTGGCCGTGTATTACGGGTAAGTGCCGGATTTGATGTTTGCGGATGAGGTTATTGGCATTGAGCAGGGTGTCATCTAATTGTACAGCCACGACATTCTTCGTCATGATGGTACGAACGGGTTCGCGCTTTTTCATAGCTCTCTCTTTTAGTATCTCAAAGTAGAGAGCTTAGCAAAATTTCTGTCTGATGAATATCAGTGTTATACTGTGATCTTCATCACTCCCAAATCACTTTTCCTTCTGTGTTGTACCAGGTGGGGTAATTCGGCAAATTGATTTTTTCCACCTCGTTGCGTTTTACTTTTAAGGTGGGCGTCATCAATCCATTTTCCACACTCCAGTCGGTTTTCATGATTACCGCCTTTTCAATATGCTCGTGGTGTTCGAGTGCCGGGTTGATTTCATCGATGGTGCGCGAGAGGCTCTGGATAATTTGTTCTTTGGTTTTGGTTTTTCCGGCAGCCGACAGCACGGTGAGGGCCATGGGCTGCGGTACGCCCATGCCTACCACACATACCTGCTCAATATCCGTGTTGGAAAGCAACTGCATTTCAATGGGAGCCGGGGCAATGTATTTGCCTTTGTCGGTTTTAAACAGATCCTTCACCCGGCCGGTGATGGTTAAAAATCCATCGTTGGAAATTTCCCCCTGATCACCCGTTTTCAAATAGCCGTCTTCATCAAAAAGCTCCTGGGTAAGTTCGGGCTCTTTGTAATAGCCTTTGGTAAGGCCGGGGCATTTTACACGAATCTCCCCGCCTTCTGCAATTTTTACCTGCAACCCCTGAAGGGGCTTGCCTACTGTTCCAAAGCGGTTGGCCTCGTTGCGGTTGAAGTGCGCATACACGCAATCTTCCGTCATGCCATAGGCCTGAAGAATGTTTACGCCAAGTGATTCGTACCACTTCAGCATACTCACCGAAATAGGGGCGGCTCCGCTGAAGATTTGCTTTGCCCGTGAGAGGCCGAGTCCTTTTTTAATTTTCTTCCGGATCAGTGAATTGATAATGGGAATAGAAAGTAATGTATTAAGTTTTTTCTGCGGCAGTTTTTCCAGGATCTTTTCCTGGAACTTGGCCCAGATGCGGGGCACGGCAAAAAAATGGGTGGGTTGAACATCTGAGAGGTTTTTGGCAAACGTTTCGAGGCTTTCGGCAAACGAAAACGAGCCGCCCTGGTAAATGCCCATCATTTCAATGCCCATGCGTTCGGCTATGTGGCTCAGGGGCAAGTACGAAAACAGAACCGGGTTTTTCTGGATGCCCAACTCCTTTGTTACCTGCACAACAGTCAGGTCAAAATTCGAAACGGTATGCATCACCCCCTTTGGCTTTCCGGTAGTGCCCGAAGTATACATGATCGTTAGCAAGTCATCCCCCTTCCAGGGGTGCAGGTCCTTCAAAGGCTCGTATTTCTTCACCCATTCTTCCCACGTATTTTCTTCGTTAACCTCATAGGTGCTCATGCCCAGAATTTTTACGTCTGCCGGGATGCCTTGACGCTGCGGACTGTAATCGTCAAGCTTACCCACAATAATCATTTTTGATTCGCTGTGTTCGAGAATCTGGTTGATGACGTGCGCGGTGATGGTGGCGTATAAGGGAACCGAGATGCATCCCGCCATCATAATAGCCAGGTCGGCCATGATCCAGTGCGCACAGTTTTTTGAAAGGATGGCGATTTTGCTTCCGGGCGGATAGTTCTGCGCTTTGATGCCGCTCGCTATGCGGCTGATTTCATCACCGGCCTGTTGGTAGGTCCACGTTTTCCATTCGCCCTTAAACGGCTGACGAAGAAAGTCGGATTGTGGGATTTCCTTCTCCCACTTTAAAAATTGGGCTAATGGACTTGAACTCATAGGTTTCTGGGTTTGGCCTGACTATTTACTCAGAAAAGCGTAAAAAGAAAAGTAAGATGGGGTTAATTGGTGCCCTTAGCAAACTTAGAATACAAACTCGTTGCTGAGAAGTTTTGACGGAAGTTTACCGGTGTATTCACCCAGCGACATGTAGTGTG
>CAZOYJ010000035.1:0-22012 GCA_964583905.1 uncultured Roseivirgaceae bacterium | reverse complement strand
CAAGGCTCAGGTGAAGATTGAAATCGGAGTTAGAGCAATGATGGAGCCGTATGAAAGCAGACCCGTAAGTTCATTACTTTCCCAACACCTGAACGTCAATGAGACTGTGGGCGTTAGTACAGTATTGCCACAACGCACTTTCTGGGAGAAATCATTCCTGCTTCATGAGTTATTTCAAAGGCCTGTTGATAAGATGGACATAGCAAGAATGTCCCGTCACTGGTATGACTTACATTATTTAACCACGGCTGGTTTTGCTGAAAAAGCCATGCAGGATAAGGGCTTGTATGAAGTCATTCGCAGTCATAGAAAAATCTTCACCAAAGTGCCAGGCGTTGATTATGAAACTTTATCGCCTAAGACCTTTGGATTGTTCCCTCCAAAGGAAAAAGAAGCGGAGTGGAATGGTGATTATAAAATAATGGAGGAAAGCTACATTTATCGCGATGCTCCAACGCTGGAACGATTATCAAATTCTATAAAAGCAATCTTAACAGAGTTCGGGAAATTAGAGTATTAGACCATGTACTACAGATTAAGGATGCTGAAAATCAGACACCTCTTTATCATTTCAGAACCCTGCAGGAACCATTCAACCTTTTTACATACTAGACACGGAAGAAGCAACCCAGTCATTTTCTTGAAAAATTGCCCTCCAACGTTAGTCGTACACTTAATTGTATATTCTAAAGGTTGGCTTTACTAATATTGAATATATTTACTCATCTTATTGAGTAATTTGTAAATGACTTTCGAAAGACCTTATATTCAACAACTTACAGGCAGAATTTAGAAGTGGCAAAGAGCTTCCAAATTTTTACTTAGTACTTACTCCGGAATAGGTTTTTGTCATCAACTCACGTTCAAAAAAAACCAACTCCTTGCGCATAAGGTCTGTCTGAGATCGGCAAAAGTAAATTAACCCAACATGATTTTTAACAATCAATCCCTGGGCTGGTCGTAACCGCTCATAAACAACCTGTCCTTCTTTAAATTTTGGTTCCATAGGTATCTCTATATTAAATTACTGGTTTCATCCCCCAGCGACTGGTTAGAATGCTTTGCGGTTATAATTGGCCTTTTTCGGCTGCTCGTTTCATTTTTTTGTTTGCCATAATGGCCACTTCAACACGCCTGTTCACCAGATCCTCTTCCGAAATCAATTGTGTTTCACCATAACCTTTTGCATCTATCCTGTCGCTCTTAACCTGTTGTGCGCTCAGGTAATTTTTAACCGCATTGGCACGCCTTTCCGAAAGCATCAAATTATATTCATCCGTACCCGATTTATCCGTATGGCCTTCAATCAGGATATCGGTATCAGGATACTTATTCAGCGTCTTTGCAAGCTCTGTCAGATTATACTGTGTATTGGAAGTCAGCGCGAAGGAGTCAAAGTCAAACATCAAGCCCGAGTCGAAGGTTATTTTTATCCCTTCACCTACCCGTTCAACAGTTGCGCCCTTCAAATCATCCCGTAACTCTGCTGCCTGCTTATCCATGTGGCGGCCTATGATGGCGCCCGTAGCACCTCCTACGGTTGCTCCGATAATTGCTCCAACTGCGGTATTACCCGACTGGTTTCCGATAACTCCTCCAATTACTGCACCCGATCCAGCGCCAATGACAGCTCCCTTTGCGGTATTGGAAGCTTTACAACCCAGCATTACCTGAACGGTAAGTATCAGCAGTAAAATGCTGCTGTAGCGAAAGAAAAGTTTTGTTTTCATGATGCTCATTTATTTTTGAATGGTGCGTATTCAGTGGGTGGAGATAAAGTTTCGCGTATCCAAAGATGTTACAATTCTAAAGCCCTTTGCTTACAAGCCGTAGCCTGAGTTTTACATATTTCACAGGTGAGGAACCCAAATGGATAACTTTATCCGAATAAAAAAATGGCAGGTTTTTACCCTGCCATTTCAATTGCATTTCTAACAACCTGTTACTCCCCAGGAATAATATCAATTAATACCGTGCGATTATACGCGCGCTCTTCAGGATATTTATTGTCGAAGGGCGATAAATTCGAATCTTCACCAAATCCAGTAGCCTCAATTTTTACATCGGTTCTTCCCGCCCTGGCCAGACTTTTCTCTAAGATACTCTTTACATCATTTGCCCGGGCTAGCGATAATACCTGATTATGTGCCTCTTCTCCAATGGTATCGGTATAACCGTGTATAATTACTTTACCCTTTGTAGGAATTTTAGGTACAACAATCTCGGTAAGGTACTTCTCATACATGGCGATTGATTCTGAATTATTGAATTCATAAATCACACTGTACCGCAAACCTACTTCACTGGCAGGGGGAGTCCAGAGCACCATGTGTACCTGCGTTTCCTTCTTTACCATTCTGTTGTCCAAGGTCTTGCCCAGCATGGTAACCTGGTAATCGCCTGAAGGACGGGTGCCTAAAATTGATTTGCCGGGTAAACTCACTTTATCATGATAATAGGGCCCGAAGTTTTGCACTACTCCTTTTTCGTCCTTCACTTCTACCGACCATGAAGAATATACTTTTTGTGCATCCGGCACATTGAAAACAATGTAGCTGTCAATGGGTGCTAATTGCACGCCAACGATCTCAACAGGTTTCAAAGGTGCATCCGGACCACTCCGAAACTCCATTAACATGGCGGGCGAGTTGCTTTCAATAGAAACCCTGCGATCATCTTCCCGAAGCAATTTAACTTCCTGAGATCCTCCTGGTTGTGTTGAAGGAATTTTGGGTTTAACGCGCCCTTCTACAATGATCCTGGATGGGTTGATTGCAAAAACATTTACGAGGTAAGTTTTTACCGACCCGGCCATTGCTTTGGCGTCATCAATTCCTTGCTCGGATGATCCTACAAGCGTAATACTGGCCGATGGGTTCTTGCCCAAACGATCCCCAACGATATTCAACACATTATAATATACAGTCATGTTGCGTGCAGAGCGGCCTGAAAGATTCTTAGGGGCAAATACTTCTAATTGATCCTCTTTGAAATCTTTCACTTGATTTTTTTCCAACAATACATAGCGATCCGGAATTTGAGTTGAGTTCAAATCAAAATACACATAGTTACGAAGTGGAAATGTCTCCCTTACCCTGCGCTCTACAGGTATATTTGCGGGCGAGTGCACCGTGAAATTTACTACGGGTAGTGGGTTAATTACTTTAGCATCCGCCCTAACCGGAGTTGCAATTGCGCTACCGCGACCAAACTTTAGTGCCGCTCCAATCCGCAGAGTTGTTAAACTCCAGGGTTCAGACGAACGAGGCTGCTGCCCAAAATAGGGATGAAATGCAACGAAAGGCGACAGAACAGCTTGTGTTTGCTTTGCAGATGAAGAAAGCGGGATATCGAACCCGGCACCCACCTGCATGGAAACCCGGGATTTATTTACCTGATCAAAATCTCCATGTATATCTTCATTGGGTTCCTGATCAGGAAAATCAGGATTAGTACCCAATTTATACGTAAACGAATGGTCCCTGTTGAATGCAAACCGTGGTCCTGCATACAAATAAAAACCCGACTTAAAAGGTGCAAAGCGCAAACTTGGCTCTATCGTAATGTAATTGAGGTCGGTCGACAGATCGGCCGGGCAATTACAAGGCGTAATCACCTGATCAAATGATCCTTTACGACTATCGTAACCCACTTGCAACATAACCCCCAGCTTGCTATCCGGACGATGAAACGTTACCAGTGGCGCAAAATAAAGCCCTGCACCGTTGCCATGACGAAAAGCAACAGGTAACGTTAAGTCTGCATTTAGTTGTTGTGTTGTACCCCGGTAGAAGTTTAAGTTTGCTCCAGCTGCCACGCCAAACCATAAAGCAGGTTTAGTGTATTCAACGGATTGTGCGTATGCTGGCGAAAGGATAAAGGCAAGCAACACCGTGCCTAAAATAAAATATCGCAATCCCCTATGAATGGGCAATAGCGTCCATCGCTTCCCCATCGTATTATCATTTTTATTTTTCATCATTATTGTTGTTATCGTGAATTAAGGCTTTTCAATGATGTTGGCATTCGTCATAACTACAGAGCCATTTCTTGCCAGCATTCTTCCGGTTGCGGTTGCACCCGAGTTCATCGTGATAGACGTTAAAGCCAAAATGTTTCCTTTAAAGGAAGTTCCATCCCCCACAGTTGCTGAACTGCCGGTTTGCCAAAACACGTTTTTCGCCTCGGCACCTCCGCTAAGTATCACATTACCACCGGCACCACCTACGGTTGTGAAGTCGGAAGCAATCTGAAATATCCAAACGGCATTGGCATTGCCTTGTGCATCAAGGGTAAGATCACCCGACTGGATTAAAAGCGTAGACGTTGACTTATAAATACCGGGGGCAAGTGTCATGCCTCCCAAGTCGCCTGCTACAGTTGCTGGCGCTGGCGATGTTGCTGCTTCTGCAAAGAGGTAAGCTTCCGTTAAATCTTGCTTTGCCTGCGTTAACATGGCTGCTACACCTGCCGGAGCCGCATCGTCCGATGCAAAGATGGCCCCATTCACTACGATAGCCGGAGGAAAACCAGTAACTGATGAACGCACACCGGGGCTTATCCCCACATCCAGGTTGCGGATTTCACTAAAACCTGCATTGTTGCTTATCCCAACTCCTGCGAGTATGCCAAATGTTTCAGCCGAATTAAGTTGCACACCGGAAGTGCTGATACTTGCCCCAGTGCTGAAAGTCCATACATAACTATTCTCTAAAGGTGTGCCGTCTATATTTTTGGCAAACGTGCTGATGCGGGCTGTGTACGTGCCTGCTGCCAGGTTGTTATCAGGAGTAAAGCTTACCGTGCTGCCTGTGTAGCTAACTACACCGGCCACCAGATCGGTACCCAAACGCACTGTAAAGGATGTTGAGGTGAGCGTTGAAGGGTCCATTGCTTCACTGAATAGCGCACTTACAACCTTATTTGCCGCTACATTTAACGTCTGGTTAGCCGGGTCAGAAGAAACAACAGTTGGCGCTGGAGGCGGTCCGGTGGTAAAAGTCCAGACATAAGCCTCTTGCAATGCATTCCCGGTTACATCCTTTACTTCCCTTGTAAGCTTGGCTGTATAGGTAGTGTTGGTAAGAAGCAAGCTGGATGGTGTAAAGCTCGCAGTTTTGTTGCTGTACACAATAGTACCTGCAATGGCTGGGTTAGTTTCAATGGTAAACGAGTTGAGGTTAATGGTTTCCGGATTCATGTCCGTATTAAAGGTTACCGATATAACCTGGTTAAGGGGTACATTAGTAGCTAAATTCGAAGGTGTGGTAGCTACCACCACCGGGCAAACTCCCTCCATTCCTACGTCTTCGTCTTCACAACCGCTGACGGCTGCAACCATAAATAAGGCTGCCATTGCGGTCATCCAAAAATTCTTTTTCTTTGGTTTCATTACTATATATTGTTTAAGTAGCTAATCACCTGTTGAATTTGTTAATTAAAAGATATTGATGGCGATTTATCGTCAATATCCTTCATCCGCTGAATCAGATCGAAAGTGGTTTACAGCTTATACTGAGCGCTTTAAAAAATATTCAAAAGCGAATATGTATGCTGCCATCTCCTGAACAATAGAGTTCCGGTAAAGGTGGGGTCATTCGCTGTACTGAATGTTATACACAACATAAGAAAGCTTGTATAACTCACTGATTTTTTGAAATGTATTCACTCCACGAAAGAGTCACTTTAGATTTACACTCCGGGGCAGGAACTTCCCGCTGATACTATCCAGATTGAAAAATCAACAGCAAGGGAATGATCAATCCAATAGCCAGTATCAAAATGGCCGTTAATTTCCCGTAATTAATTCCGGATAACACCGATGAAATTTGCTCAGTAGCTTTAGGGTGTTTTTTCTTTTTTGCAATAAGGTGTACTGGAGTACATGCTTGAGTTTGTCCTTGTTTCTTATACCTGTCAATCTCGATTGGATCGCCAAAGACAAAAAACAAGGCTTCTTTCAAACTTTTAGCCTGTTTAACATCGCGAACGATGTCGACATACTCATGAAAATTAATCTCTATCGGATCGTAGGTGCGGGAAATGTTATGCGTTATGCCATAAACAGCCTGTTCCTCTTCCTGTTGATAGGTATTAAACATTCTGTCCCATATAATAAACGTTGCCCCGAAATTCTTATTCATATATTTTTCCTGGGAGCCGTGATGAACACGATGGTTGGATGGCGTAGCAAAAATGTATTCTATAACCGGGTGAAGGCGGCCGATATACTCGGTGTGAACCCAAAACTGAAATAACACGGCTATTTGATTGGTCACGAAAATGATAACGGGATGAAACCCCAGTAACGCTACCGGCAGAAAAAAGATGATTTTCACGTATTGAACCCAACTTAACCGGAAGGAGATTGTCAGGTTGTAGTGTTCTCCCGAATGATGGGCAATATGAGTGCCCCATAGAATTCGTAAATGATGGGAAACGCGGTGGGACCAATAGCTGAAAAAATCAAAAATGATATAGCACGGTAAAAAGTACCACCAGCTAAATTCCATGCGCCAGGGCACGAGATTATAGGCTACAATAAAGAAGTAAAGAAGAAATGTTTTGATCAATACACCAATCCCTACATTACCCAGGCCAACCAATGTGGAGCCGAGTGTCTCCTTCGTGTCATAATATTCTTTGTGTTGCCACTTCGATATCAGGTATTCGAGCAGGACAAAGAAAAACATTACCGGAATAGCCCATACAATTACATTAGGTGCCTCAGCCTGCAGGTCAGCAATGGTATCAATAGGAATTTTATCCGCACCAAAAAAACCTTCGAAATTCATTCCTCATTACTTAATTAAAAATCAGCATTGATCACTTTGCTTCAAACAAAAGGGTGTTCCCTTGCAGGAAAGCAGTACACTCCACGCGCACTTTTTTGTAATACAGCCCGGAAACAAAAGCAATGACCAACGAATCATTTACGATTCATCTTTTGTGGTACGCACCAGGCTGATGCCGGAAATAAAGAACAATAACCCAAGCCCTCCGTATATGGCTATTGATTTAAAAGCATTCGTTCCCTCAGCCGGATTAAGATACAGAATGGCGCCATAAATCAAGCCGCCAATTCCAAGCACCGTAAGCAGTGTACCAAAGATCCTTTTTAGATTCATTGTTCCTTTTTTTTGATAATACCTACCGTAAAAGAAAGCGGAGGAGAAATCTCCTCCGCTTAACCAAACCCGTAACCTAAAAAAAACAAATTCTTCAGATTCTCCTGCCCGAGATAACCCGGAAGAGTACGGCAATAATGGCAATGACAAGCAGTATATGAATGATGCCACCACTGTTAAATCCCAGGTAGCCGATGGCCCATAAAATAACCAGTATGATGGCCACTGTGTAAAGTAAATTTCCCATGAGTTTTTTATTTAGTTTTATTACCGTGTTCGCTCCAGGTGTTCGTTCCAGATTTTCAGGCTGGAGGAACGCCTGCTATTTCTTTAATCCCACCAGGTAAACCCCGGCACCAACTGCCATTACAGCAACCCCGATAAGAGGCGACCAGGACAGGTTATGTCTTTTGTTTGCCGTGATTTCCAATTCCCCGATATCCACTACCTTTTCGCGAGTAAAATAACTGAAACCGGTGAAAATGGTAATTATTAATCCGATGATCAATATTACAATGCCCGCTCGTTTCATTATGGTTACAATAAAACAATCAATAAAATAATAATCAGCAGCAAGGCGCCAACCGAAAGAAACACGCCTCCATTGGCCTTAATATCTTTTTCAATATTGCGCACTTCTTTTCGTAAGGCTTTCTTTTCAACCCGGCTGAGTGTGCTTTTATCCATAGCATCGATTTCCGCCAGCCTGTTCAGCATGGTCCGCACTTCGGGTGATTCAACCGGAACGGATGAAGGCATAGACATGGGACGAGGATCTGCCGATGCTCTAACATGAGCGGGGGCAACGACTAATAGCAATACAATAGCCGATAACGTTAAAATAGACTTTTTCATTTTTATTTTTTTTTAATACCGCAACTGACGGTTCAGGTGTGAGGCAGTCTTCACTCCATAAAGGACAGTTCTTTTATCTTGAAATTCATTACACTCTTACGGGCGAGTATTACATATTTCACAGGTCATCCGGATTTCTGCGTACGTACAGAAGGCGCATCTCAGTACGGGCTCTGTCATTCAAAACTTTCCAGCCGGCCAGTTCTTCCCGTATTGATCGCTTCATCACGATTACTATACTGCCTGCTTTCCAACCGGTACATTGGCTCGTCTTCTTTACCCGACCCGAATCCCGGGTTCGGACTGGTTACTGGCGAATATTTATTTCCGGGCCGCTTGGAAGGTTGGATCAAATCACCACTCTTTTCAGTAAGAGAAGTGAAGCTGTGCATAGTCGGTATTTTATACATACGAATGGTGGTATAGTAACAACATTATGAAGGCTCGTTGTAAACGTTTAGGGGTGGCATCTGCCGGATAAAAGTGAAAATATTAGCGCTACCCAGCTTTATACAGTTGCGCAGAAAGATTACAAAAATCACAGGTTTTGGGGTGTCAGGATTGCATCAGAAACACAAATTGAAAGAGTTAACAAATCCGATTCCCCTACTTAGTGAAGTAAGTCTGTTCTCCATGCGCATCCTTATCCTGATGCGCCAGGCCAATATGCCGCTTGGCTATAAAGGTATTAAGCGCAGCATTCTCATGATCACCGGCTTCATGCTGATTCGCTGCATCCAGGCAGTGCTTTGCTGCTGCCTTCAAATGGGTTGCAATTGCTTCATTTTTCGTTGCAAGCGAAGCGTTATTTTCTTCCAGCTTTACTGATTCAGTCGTTGCCATGTTCTGATTTTTTGTACTGATTGCCTATTCAAGGAAACATCGGCCTGTAGGCAGGGAACAACCACTTTTCGTTTGGGCGGCCTACGCTACTTCAGCGCCAGTGCAAGCGAAGAGGCAATCTCATTTTACAGCTGTAAATTGGGATTGCCTCTTACCACTTACCATGACGGTTAAATTTTTAGATACCCATAAAATTAGTTGCCTACAGTTTTTATCATGCCCTTTTTAAACTTTTCAGGGAACTGCCTGACAATACCCTCTGACAGCATATCTGACATTTTCAGGATTTTGCTTTGCACTTTATCGTAAGCAACTACATCGGCATCATAGTCCTCTTCGATCCGGGCTACGGCTGCATCGGTAGTAAGTTGAAGATGCTCATGCATCATTAGCTTTACGTCTGCTAAAGCCCAATGAGGATTTGCATTGCTCAGAAATAAAGAAATTTGGTCAGCGTTGGCGTGCCATTTTTTATTGGTTTCCGCAAGAATATTGGTTTCCGCAAGAACGGCCGTATCACCTGCATTTGCAGCCTCAACTACTTCAACTGCTATGGTAATATGTTCACGTAGAAGGTTCGTCAGTTTCTCTCCTGCTTCATTTCCATAATACGGTTTTATAGCGTTGCCCAAGTCAACCTGGTTCTGATCCAGACGCTTTATGGCCTGTTCTTTTCCGGGAAGGTCATCCACAATACAAAGGACAACATTGCGGGTCCAGGTAATATGATCTACCCAAAGGCTGCGCATCCCGCTTCTAAGTGAATCCGTTTCTGATAACCCCGGTGCTTTCGAGGTCATTTTCATTTGAGCAAATGAACCATGCGACATTAGAACAACCATCAGCAACGTGACAGTTGAGCTTATCATTGTTATTACTTTTTTCATTTTTTTTTGTTTAAATAATGCATCCATTCCTATCTGGCAAAGGTTGGAAAGATTAACCACTAAAAGCTTACACTATATTGAAGGGATGTTACAAGGTTTACGGCTGTGCTTCCAATCACATTGAATGTTGCCATACAAAAGAATTACAACAGTCGTCATCAAAGACTGTTTCCATTATACGCTTCAGAAGTCGTATTTTTTTTCCGAAACATTTTCTTTAGCAGGTTACTCCCGGCTGATTTAATGCCGCTGACTACTTTTGAAGCTCGGCCAGCGGTAACCATGCCAGCGATAGAGCCAATGATTAGCCGGGCTAGCGGATTCGGAGTTCTTCCAAGGAACGTTTTTGTGGCTAAAAACCCGGCCGTTAACCCGATAGCAGATTTAACTACATTTGATTTCAATTCCGGGGTGGAGATTATTTCCCGGAAAGCGCTCTTTATCATGTTGCCTGGTTTTAGGCTATCCGCCAAATCCATAAAATGTTCTTTCAACAAGGGCAACTCCCTGTCTTGCCGGGCTTGTAGTTCCTCAATACCCGCTTTCAACTCCGCCAGGTTCTGAATTTTCGGCATATCGGTTAGTTAAGTATTTTGAAAATGATAAAATTGTTCAGCCGGATTTTAATAAAGGGATAACAAAGAAATACAACCAAACCTATCAGGCCATAAGCCAATGCTACGAGAAAAAATCCGTAGTAGATCTTTCCCAACAATTCCCCAAGCCAAAATGAAATAGCCAGCGTAAGTATGAGTACGAAAACCGTAATCACTGTGCCCATCAGTAAACTGGAAAGTATGGCAGAGGCTACATCCGCTGTTTTGTCAACCGACTTCAGCTTAAGCAATTCCAAACTTGTTTTACTGTATTGCTTAGCGTGTGCTAATAAGGATTCTAACTGAGTTTCGTTGTTCTGCATGTCATCAGGTTTTTGAAGTAAAGGCCGGGGAACAATCTTCCCCGACCTTTGAATTTTTTCCTGTGCGATTGGCCAGGAAATGGTCTTTACTTTATCCGGTCGGCCTTAACAATCTCTCTGTTTTCAACAAACTCATTGGCCTTATCGCTAACGTAACCAACTTCCTTTTTCGCTACTTCAACAAATTCATTGAATTTTCCTTTCAACGTGCCCGCCAGGTCATCCCCCGTGGCCATCAGTTTTTCTCGGGTAACTGTTCCTTTGTCGGGAGCGAAAAGAATTCCGAGCGTTGCTCCTATTGTTCCACCAATGGCTATACCTAATAAAAGGGCGCCAATAATTTTTCCGGTATTATCTGCTTTTTCCATAATTATTTATTTGTTTGAATTGTGTGATTTCCATACCTCTTTTTTCTACCTGCTATTAGCACCATAAGGCATGCAAGCACCAGCACCAGCAGAAAGTGAACTACTCCGCCCACGTGAAAGCCTAAGAATATTACAGCCCAGAGGACAAACAGAAATACGGCAGTGATGATGACTAAATTTTTCATGAGCATTCCATTACCTTGTGTTAAAACCTGAAGCCCAGGGTAGCTTGCAACCATACATTTTTGTAACGCGGTGTGGTTTGTGTTCCGTCTCCGTTATTATGCTTGATATCCCATCCTACCCGGGTACCCAGCACTACGTGATCAAAGTTAAAATCGATACCCCCTATGAACCCCAATGTGTTTTTACGGATATTATCGTTTTCAAATTCCTGTATCTGTTCATTGGTGGTAATGGCCGTTTCAAACTCATCTTTTTGTTTCAATAAATAAGAAAATTGCGGACCGGCCATCAGCGATATGCCTGGGGCTGGTTTTATTGAAATCATTAAGGGCACATCAATATAATTGGTGGTGCGTGTAAGCGCATAGGAACTCCCCAGTAGGGTTCCGCTTCCCTTGAATCCCTTTTGGGAGAATAATATCTCAGGCTGAATGCCTACGTATTTTCCGATAGGGATCGTTAAAAAGACACCTCCAACAAAGCCAAATTTCGAATCCGCTGCAAAATTCTCTCCCGCCCTGTCGTATACATTTGAGTAATTAGTACCACCCTTCAGGCCGAAGAAAAATTTTTCTCGGGAGTCTGTTTCTGCCACTAGCGGGGTTCGCACTGTTTCCACCCATACGGTGTCACCCGAATAAACGGTTCTGGTCGGTTCTGTATTCGTGGTCGTACGCACCTGCGTAAATCCAATCGTGGCGAGCCCTGTCAATCCTATCCATAAGACGATAAACTTTTTCATATTTTCTTTTAAGTATTTTTCAGTACTTATTTTTTTACATTTTTAACTGTTAAATCACCAAGGGCCTTGCCCAGTCTATCCATGTCCCGGTTAAATTCGGTTTTGAATGAATCCCAATCGTCTTTTCCATTCTCCCGGTAATTATCTAACCGATTCATCATATCCGTATTTTGTTGCTCAAGCTCTGCTACTCTCCTTTTATAGTCGGCATAAGCTTCTTTCTTTTCGGTTTCTGTTCTTGCATTAAAGGCAGCAATACGCTCCCTGTTGTCTCTAAATTTTAATGTGGTTTCACTTCTGTAATCACGTATGTCAGCCAGGTAAGCTTGATTGGCTTCTTTCAAATCCTTTTTGGCTTCCACCACATCTTCCCTTGCATTTTCTACTTTCTTGGCAGGCGTGTTGCATGCGGTAAATGAAAGTGTACCCGCTAAAAATGCGAATGCTACTGTTGTTAAAATTGATTTTTTCATAATGGTTTAATTAAATGTGTTAAAAAATGTGACAATTATTGCTGCCATAATTCTTATAATTCAGCAATAAGGGCATGAATCTGCTTTTCTGTTTTGCCTAATTTTACCTGAAGCCTGGCCATCAATTCCTCCTGTTTGCCCTCTACGAGTAACAAATCATTGTCGGTGAGCGTAGCATATTTTTGCTTCAGCTTTCCTTTTGTAATGTTCCAGTCTTCCTGTATTTCCTTTAGCTTCTTCATGCAATCGTTGTTTAAAAGTATTTATACAAAGGTCGATTGGTTTCTACACTTAACTTTACAGATCAATGGGAAGATGTTACACATGTCACTGTATGTTACTGTGTTAATGTGAGAGCTCCGTTCAGGTAGTAGCAAAAAAACCCTTGTAAAAAGCTGGGTTTAACCGGGTGATGTGTGCTAAAGAAATTGACTATCCTGAACGTTTGCGGTCAGGATGCTGACTGTCTCGTGCTGACGAGACACAGGTAATCGGCTGTTTCAGTTGGGGAGGGTTGCCTGTTTCACAGGTTTTGCTGAATTTCCCTGCGTCTTTTCTTTAATTCCCGGTAAAAGGAGGGGGAAAGGCCGGTGGCTTTTTTAAATTGATTGGAAAGGTGGGCTACACTGCTGTAGTTGAGTCTGAACGAAATCTCGGTGAGGTTTAGTTCGTCATACATCAGCAAATCCTTTACCTTTTCAATTTTATTCATGATGATGAACTGCTGAATGGTGATGCCCTTTACCTCCGAAAAAATATTGGATAAATACGTGTAGTCGTAGCCTAATTTTTCGCTGATATAATCTGAGAAATTGACTTTGGGCACTTCTTCTGCGTGGTATACCATTTCAATAATTACATTTTTTATTCGTTCAATCAACGCACTCCGCTTGTCTTCCAGCAGTTCAAGCCCGGTTCGCTGCAGGTTTATTTTCAGTTGGGCCCGTTGCGCTTCGGTTATCTCCTCAAACACCTCTACTACCCCCATCTCAACATTCGCATGGTGCAGCCCCAGCCGGGCAAGTTCTTCCCGAACAACAATTTTGCACCGCATTGTAACCATATACCGTATATAGAGCTTAACAGAACTTTTTCCGGAGATAGATGTATTCATTTGTTTTTGCTGCTTTACTTGAAAGTTCGAATACGCTAACTGTTTATGCGTTTGGCCCTTATCAATTTACGGATACTACGTTTAAAAGCCAAATCGACCTACACCCTAGCATCAACTTCTCCGGGCAAAAGACCACCGCATTCTATAGCTAAACCCGGAGTAAAAAATTTTCCTTTTTAAACGGAGGTTCCTGATATTGATGCGCTATGGTTACGGCTTTCTCCAATACCTGCCTGAGCATTTTAAATTCGCTGGGCTTGTGGATGTATACATTTGCCCCGCCCATAAACGTAGCTTCCATATCTTCCTCTGATTGGGACGTAGAGTAAATAGCAATCGAAATTTCATTGTACCTGCTGTTGCGTCTGATCTCCGCTAAACACTCCAGGCCATTTTTACGCGGCATGTTCAGGTCCAGAAAAAGAAAATGGGGTAATGGACCTTCCGCTTTAGCCAGGTAGTCCATCAGCTCAACACCGTCATTCACGGTATCCACAATGGTTTTTATCTTTATTTCCTGAAAGGCATCATAGAAGATAAGGCGGTCGGCCTCATCATCATCAGCCAGCAGAATATGAAGTGGTTTGTTTTCCATCAGTTCGCAGGGATATACACATCAATCGTTGTTCCTTTATTTATTTCACTGGTGGCGGTAACAATGCCCCGATGGTTGTCCACTATTTTTTTAACGATAGCCAGGCCTATTCCCGTACCCGGGTATTCATCTTTACTATGCAGCCTTTCAAATACATCAAAGATTTTTTCCCGGTATTTATTTTCAAACCCAATACCATTGTCGGCAATACGGATGTGGCAATACTCCTGCTGGGGCAAAAGTTCCGTTTTCGTTTTTATTGTACTGGATTTTACATGTTTGCCCGATAGAATGATATGCGGGGGCGTGCCCGGCTTTGCAAATTTCATTGCATTACTTAACAGGTTCGTTAGCAGTTGCTTGAACTGAAACGGAATAACCCGTACGTCACAAAGCTGATCCACTTCCAGTACAGCCTTTGTAGCCTGGATCTGTTCACTGAAATCATTTTTTAGTTCTTCTACTAATTTACGAAGGTCAACGGTTTCAAATTTGTGCTCCGAAGCATTTAGGCGCGAGAAGATCAGCAAATCGCTAATCAGCGCCTGCATTCGCTCGGCTGAAGTCCGCATCAACCGGAAATAATTTTTACCACCTTCCGACAGACGGTCTTCTGTTTCCAGGATTCGATCTGAAAAAATCCGGATTTTGCGCAGCGGCTCCTGTAAATCATGACTGGAGACGTACGTAAAGGCTTCCAGTTCCTTGTTCATTTTTTCAAGTTCTACGAATTTCTCTGCAAGCGATTTATGGGCTTTCTCCAATTCCTTCGTTCTTGCCACCACCGCTTTTTCCAACTGTACATTATACGATTTACTTTCGGCTATATCCTTTTGGAGCAATTCTTTTTCTTTACGGTCGCGACTTATCTTTTCGGTAACGTCCTGAATCGAAAGCAGGATTAATTGCTCCTCATGCTTTTTTTGCTCAATACGACTGGCGTTGAGTATCAATATCCGTTCGCCAAGCTCTTGAAAGTTGAGCCTGACTTCAAAATCGCGGAAGGTGGAATTTTTCGGAATAATGTCTTCGAGCAACTCACGCAACCGCGGAATGCCCCACTGTTTATTCCCTAAATCATACAACAACATACCTTCGGTTTCTTCTTCCTTCATTTCAAATTTTTTATAGAACGACTTGCTTGCGGTCTTTACCCGGAGGTGTTTATCGAGCACAATCATGGGTTCGTGCAAGGTGGAAATTATCGCATTGGAATACTCGTAGGATTCACTCAACAGGTCGTTGCGCATTTGCAGTTCCTGGATGGTGGTGATTAACTCTTCATTGGTTGATTCTATTTCTTCTTTAGAGGTTTCCAGCTCTTCATTCACGGTTTGCAATTCTTCATTACTGGAAACCACTTCTTCACTGGTGCTTTGCAATTCTTCATTAATTGCCTCCTGCTCCTGGGCATAGGCGAGGGCATCGGCATGGGCAGTGGCGAGTTCTTCTTCCAGTTTTTTTATCCGCAGGTCTTTTGCCATCGTACCCGCTCCCGGTGTGTCCTTGTAATGTTTTAAAAATGTTTCCGTCTGTATCTGTTCCCCAAAAAGTATGAGGATCAGCGGTTCATTCCATTCAATTTTAAGCGGTATCACATCTAAATTAATAATGTGTGCGGCTCCTTTTATTTTCAACTCAATGCCGCTCTTATGCACACTCTTTTTAGTTCTAATCGCGGAGGAAATGGCGTTGCGCAACGCGAATACTAATTCAGGGCGAGCCATTTTCAAAATATTAAACGTGGCCCTGCCCGATGGATGGGTAAGGTATAAATCGGTGGGGCCCCGGAATTGGAGGATTTCCAGTTGGTGATTAATGACAACACTGGCCGGCATAAATTCGGCCACCAGCACGGCATCAATTACACTGTCGAGACTACCATAGCCGGGAAGCCTTTCTGAATTGTAGAGGTTTAGCTTGCCGGACTTGCCGATAGTAAGGTTTTTTTCTGGCACCTCATCGTGGGGTAAACGCCTGGTTAGGGCCGGCAGTACACGCGCACCCTCATCATGTTTACGCACAAAGATTTTAAACTTGCTGTTTACGACTTTAAAAAGTTGGGGTGAATTCAGCGCCTCGGAATTGCCGAGCATTAAATGCCCACCTTCATTTAAAGCGTAATGAAAGGTTGCCGTTGCCCTTTTTTGTACGGCCGGATCGAGATAAATAAACAGGTTTCGGCAACTGATGAAATCGATGCGTGAAAAAGGCGGATCCTGTAAAATATTATGGGGTGCGAACACGATGATATCGCGCACAGCTTTAACAATGCGATAACCGCCATCGCTTTTGGCGAAGAACCGCTGGATACGCCTGGGTGAAACCAACTCAAGTTCATTACCGGAATACCAGCCAATGCGCGCTTTTCGAACGGCCTTTTCGCTCAGGTCGGTGGCAAAAATCTGGATCGATACTTTGGCGTGTTTGGTGTCTTGTATTTCCAGTAACAGCATGGCGATGGAAAAGGCTTCTTCTCCGGTAGAACAGGCGGGCACCCAGATCCGCAATGTATCGGTTGGCTTTTTGCTTTTAAGAAGCCTTGGGAGCAGGGTTGATTTTAAATACTTATAGGTTTCCGCATCCCTGAAAAAACTGGTTACGTTGATGAGCAAATCCTGGAAGAGAATATCCAACTCTTCTTTTTTTTCACTCAACAGTTTGGCGTAATCCTTTAGCCCCTTAATTTTATGCAGCAGCATCCTGCGAAGGATGCGTCTTTTAACCGTTTGCATTTTATAGGCGTTGAAATCAACATCTGTTTCTTTTAACAACAGGTTGATGATGGTTCTTAAATCGGGATTATTCGGTTCGATCAAGTCTTCACTTTTGGTTTTTGACCCGTTTTTTTCTATAAAGGGATGTTTGCTGATTCGCTCTATTTCAAGTGCGATTTGATTTGGCGACAGAACAAAATCGACCGCACCCGAAGCAATTGCCGACTGGGGCATGCTGTTGAACTTTGCAGTTTTATCCTGCGCGAAGGTAATACCACCTTCGTGCTTGATGGATTTCATGCCGCGTGTGCCGTCTCTGGCGCTGCCGCTCAGTATTACCCCGATAACATTCTCTTTATGTGCTGCGGCAAGGGAGGAGAAAAAGATGTCGATGGGTAAATTGATTCCAGAATTTTTAGAACGAGGACTTAATTTAATAAACCCGTTGGTAACGCTCATTTCTTTATCGGGCGGAATGATGTACACATGGTTGGGTGCCATAACTACTTTGTTCTTCACTTCCTGCACATTCATGGTGGTGGTTTTTGCAAGAATAGACGCCAGCATGCTTTTATGATCGGGGCTTAGATGCTGTACATAAACAAAAGCCATACCGGTGTTTGCCGACAAATTTTTCAATAGTTCCGTTACGGCTTCCAACCCACCGGCCGAGGCGCCAATAGCAACAATGGGAAATGTTTTAACCTCCTGCTTTTTTTTAACAGAAGATTTTTTTTTGGGTAAGGACTTACGCGAGGCAGGCTTCATTTTTTCTCCGGAATGGCTTTACGATCGGTTTTAATGACAAAGTTTTCTCTTTTGGGTTGTTGGGTACTCCCTTTTGCGAGGTTTAAAAGCGCCAGCTTAATTACCTGTTGGAGCTGCGAAATAGTAGTAGGTTTGGAAATGTAGTAGCGTGCCCCTAACCGGTATACCAAGTCTGCATCTTCTTCATACGTTGAAGTCGATAAAACTATAACCGGAAGTGTGGCCAGCTTTTCGGTGCGTTTAATTTCTTCCAGGCATTCGAACCCGTCTTTAATGGGCATATTGATGTCGATAAAAAGTACGTCCGGAAGTTTTGATACATGTGTCAGCAACTGCATGAGTTGTTCACCGTCATGCACAACCGTAAGCTGGGTGGCTAGTCCCGATTTAAGTAATGCTTCCGAAAAAAAATGGCAATCATCTGCATCATCATCAGCAAGCAGGATACTTGTTTTAGGGAGGTTCATACTCGAAAGTTACATTGGCAGGGGGTTAGTTACAATATTTTCCTGCTGTTCTGTTTGCTTGGTGACTACAAAACTTTACCCATCAGTAAAAATGCCACCGCCAGGCCTGTGATTTCTTATAAGCTTTTTCATTAAAATTACATAATTCACAGGTTTAAGGATTGCAGGCATGAATTTACCCGCCCTGAATCCTCATGCGGTGTTACATCGGGTATGAAAAGAAATGTACCAGAATTAGCGAATGGAATCATCCGTTGGCGTACGCGCGAGGCTAATGCCTGAAATGAAAAAGATAAGTCCAAGGACACCGTATGAAGCGAGCGCTTTAACATCCTGCGCACCACTGTTAGGGCTATCAAATAGTACCACGGCATAAATAATCCCGACAATTCCGAGTAATACACCAAAGATTCTTCTCACACTCATGCTTCTTTTACGATGGTTAGAATTCTTGAATGGGCTAACCTTACACACTTCTGTAAGCGTATTACACGGATCACAGGTGGCGGCATTTCCCTGGTTGCCCGCATCAACCGGAACGAATTATGGATGGTGATCAGCATAACCTGTAAGGAGTGCGTCCAATGTTTGGTGGTAACAGGCCAGGGAATTCCGGCTGATTTCAAGATTCGGATGATCCGTCTCCGAAACCTCGGTCGGCAACTCGTCAAGGTATTTTGATAATTCAGGATACAGTTCCTCAATGGCCATTGTAATTTCCAGAATATCGTGATAAACCTCCTTATCTGTTTTTAAAATACCTTCATACAATTGCGGAGATGTCCGTAACGGCATTCTCGCCAGGCATTTTTCTATCCCTTCAAGATGGGCTCTGATAGAATCATGAACCTCCAAAGAAGGGCCGCTATGGATTTCGTTCTGAAACGAAGAAGCGCTCATTTAATCCGATGGGTGAGATTATTAATGCGCATAAAGTGGGAAAATACAGTCGATTACGAATTATACCGGATCGCAATATTCTTACATATATCACAGGTTGCACCTCAAACTTTAGTCTTTTACAACGGTCAAAGCAGGTAAATTGAGTAGATTTCGGGCACTCAGGTCAGGGCGTGCTTATCATGAGGTTTCTTCAAGGCTGTGCCTTTACAATCTTTTTAATAGTTCAGGTTGATGGTATAGTCGTTAAGAGGAAGTCAATCCGTAAACAATGCAACACAAAACTCAAGTTATATAACACCTTATATTTTCGGGGTAACAAACTTTGCCTAAACCATCAATACACGCCAATAAGATTTACATACTCTGATTGACCGTACAACCTTATAGGGCCTTTGGGAAATGGTTTGTACCCAAACAAAAAGAGTTGAAAAGGCAGCACATATCAAGGTTAACGCAACACTCATGGTGCGGCTGCCTGCTGTTGCTATTCGTATTCAACACCGGGGTAGCCTTGCAACAACAAGCGGATTCAACGTTGGTTCAGAAAGTAAATGCAAACAAAACCGTAAAAAAGCTGCTGGGGTTTATTACCCGTGAGCCCGAGACTGATCCTGTACCCTTCCATATAAAAAGTGAGGCAGCGTATCTGCCCTATGAGGGGAAGATTATCCGAAAGATTGTTATCAGGCGTATTGGTTTTGAAAGAACGGTGTTGGATACAACGCGTGTCGCTAAGGGTTTTATTTCCGATGTAGCTAACAAACTTCACTCCGACACCCGCGAATCGGTGATCCGGAACAATTTGTTCGTGCGCGAAGGTAAACCCCTCAATCCATACCGTTTAGCCGATAATGAACGTACCCTTCGCTACCTGGATTTTATGATGGACGTACGGATCTATGTAAAGTCGATTTCAACACAGTCCGACTCTGTCGATCTATTGGTTGTTACCCGCGATGTGTTTAGCTGGGGTGGGTCTGTCAGTGCAAAATTTTCCGGAGTGTATCGGTTGGGTATCAAAAATGTTAACGTATTTGGACAGGGGCACCGGGTTGAATTCAGGCAGGTATATGACCACGATCGTATACCCCGTTACGGTTATGAGGCCCTGTATCGATTAAACAATATCAAAGGAAGCTTTATTGATGCTACCGTTGCCTATACCAAACTAAATCACGGCATCAGCATCGGGAATGAGCATGAACGTGCATTCTATTTCAACCTTAGCCGGGAGCTATACCAACCCTTTACCCGTTTTGCAGGAGCCGTAGAACTCAGCGACAACCTTTCCCGAAATGTGTATTCCATACCCGATACTATTTTTATTCCCTACCATTACCGGATTCAGGATTACTGGCTGGGGTATTCTTTCGGTTATAAAAAATTGCCCGATAATTTAAAAGAGAACAGAAATAGAAAGTTCATTGCCTTGCGGGTTGTAGAACAACGATTTACGGATTCATCGTACCCCAGGCTTACCGAACCCGATGGGTTTGCTTACAGAGACCGGGTGGGTTTGCTTGCTCAGCTTACATTTTTCAGACAGGATTTTTATAAGACTCAATATGTGCTGGGTTTTGGACGAACAGAGGACATTCCATACGGGTACCGGATTTCGTTCACGGGCGGACTGGAAAGCGAATTGGGAAACGATAGACCTTACGCAGGGAGTGAGTTGTATTACAATAAAGTACTGGCTAGCGGCACCATCCTAACCTATCGTGCGAAGATCGGTACCTACTGGCATACAAAGCGTGCAGAAGACGCCTTACTTTCCGTTGACTTCTCCCGGTACAGCAAAATTCAGCGCATGGGCAGAATGGTACTCCGGCATCAATACGAAGGCGGGTATGCTGTGCTCTTCAACCAAACGGCCAAGCGGGGATTTACCATTAATGACGACAATGGAATTACCGGTTTCAGGCCGGATAGCCTGGTGGGACGCCAGCGTGTTACCCTCAGTGAAGAAACAACACTGTTTACGCCCTGGAAATTTTTAGGCTTCCGCTTAGCGCCCATCGCGCGCATTGACTTGGCGTTGCTAAAGGTGGGTACAGGATTGTTTCGGTCCCGGAATTTCTTCTCCGGATTATCTCTTGGACTCAGGGCCCGAAACGAAAACCTGATTTTCAACACCATTGAAGCCCGCGTTATCTATTACCCAACCACGGTTGACGACATAGGGCATTCCCGGTTCATGTTCAAATCCCGGTATACTATAAAATACCCCACCAACCTGGTGAACAAGCCGGCTACCGTGTTTCAGTAACAGGCCGATGTAAGTGCTTGTTCAATTGGGAAGGTCTTAAAATACTACCTGTAAAACATGTAACCTTTCTCAGCAGGTGTGTAAGGAATGACAAATTCGAATAGCTTACTATTACGTGTGAAAAAATATGGGGATTAAACTATGACAACTATGAAACCAAATGCTGTATACACCCGCACAAGAAACATCCTGTTAACCAGTGCAGCGATTATGCTGGCACTGTCGTTTAGCTCGTGCTCTCAAAAAACCAGCTTTTTAAACTCCAGTGTTGTTCCGGCAGCAAAAGGCACTGTCACCGTATCCAAAACCAAAAATAAAAACTATGCCATAGACATACAGCTGACTGACCTGGCGGACCCCAGCCGGCTTCAGCCTGCAAAATCGATGTACGTGGTGTGGATGGAGACCAGTGGAAATTCCACACAAAATGTTGGTCAAATCAAAACCTCTTCAGGGTTTCTCTCCAAAAGTATGAAATCATCGTTTCAAACTACTTCTTCCTTCAAGCCTACCAAAATATACATAACGGCCGAAGACAGCTCCGATATCCGATACCCGAATGGTATAACTGTGCTGACGACTGCAAATTTTTAGAAAGTTGCGCTACAATGGTTAAAACTTCTTCCGTCTGAAGCGGTGCAATAGCGATCCGTTCAAGATAGCAGGATAATTTAAGAATTAAGGTGCTGTTTCTCTGTTCAGGCTGTGCAAAACAGCCGAAACAAAAAAAGCGAAAGAGTTTATCTCCCGCTTCTAACCCAACCTAACTTTATTTTCAG
>CAZOYJ010000034.1:8372-22033 GCA_964583905.1 uncultured Roseivirgaceae bacterium | reverse complement strand
CGCTTATTTTGGTAGACAATCCATACAGCAGCTTTACTGCTTTATTGGAAGAATATCACAAAGCGGTAAGCTTCCAAAAGTCGGGAGTAGAAGAACCTTCTTTTATCGGAACCAACAGCACTACCGGAGAAAATGTGTACCGTGGAGCATTTTCTTACATTGGCAACCACGTGAAGATTGGTGACAATGTAAAAATCTACCCGCATGTTTTTGTTGGCGATAATGTAGTGATTGGCAACAACGTAATTCTTCATCCCAATGTGAAGTTGTATGCCGATACAAAAATCGGGAACAACTGTGTGATTCACGCGGGTACCATTATCGGAAGTGATGGTTTTGGTTTTGCACCTCAACCGGATGGCACCTATAAAACCATTCCGCAGATGGGGAATGTAATTCTGGAAGACGATGTGGTCATCGGGGCGAATACCGTAATTGATTGCGCCACCCTGTATGGTGACTCCACCATCATTCGCCAGGGTGTTAAACTGGATAACCTGATACAAATAGCGCACAACGTGGAAGTCGGTAAAAATACGGTTATCGCAGCACAAACCGGAATTTCGGGCTCCTCCAAGGTAGGCGAGCAATGCATAATAGCCGGACAAGTAGGCCTTGCCGGACACCTGGTTATTGCCAACAATACAAGCATAGGCGCACAGGGCGGTATCTCCAAGTCGGTAAAAGATGAAGGCCTGAGATTGATTGGATCGCCCGCATTTGATGTAAATGAATATTTCCGGTCGTATGCCGTATTCAAAAGATTACCCGATCTGCACGAACGCCTCCGCGAACTTGAAAAAAAGCTCGCGATAAAGGACAGCATCCCTTCCGACAATTCTTAAACTCTGGTTTCAGGCCTATTTACAGCCCCCAAGATTCCGTTTGGATTAGCCCCCATTCAGGGTTAAATTTGCCATCTTTTTTATTGTATCATGCTCAATATCAAACAACAAACTATACAAAAGTCGGTTACAACGTCTGGGGTAGGATTGCACACAGGGGCCAAAACCAATATGACCTTTGTGCCGGCAAAACCCAATCATGGTATTAAATTTCAACGGGTCGACCTGCCGGGATCGCCCATTATTGATGCCGACTGTGACAATGTGGTGGATGTTTCGCGTGGTACAACCATTGAACAAAGTGGAGCCCGTATCAGCACGATTGAGCATACTCTGGCGGCCCTGGTTGGACTGGAAATTGACAATGTATTAATACAATTGGATGGGCCGGAATGTCCTATAATGGACGGCAGTTCCATCCAGTTTGTTGAAACCCTTAAACAAGCCGGCACGGAAGAACAAAATGCGTTGCGCGATTTCTTCGAAGTGCAGGAACCCATCTTTTACCGTGAAGCCGCACGTAATGTTGAGATTGCCGCATTACCGCTTGACGATTACCGGGTAACGGTAATGATCGACTACAACTCACCCGTATTAGGCAGTCAGCATGCATCCATTACCGATATCAGTCAATTTGAAAAAGAGATTGCCTCCTGCCGCACGTTCTGTTTCCTGCATGAGTTGGAAATGCTGTATAAAAACAACCTCATCCGCGGTGGTGATTTGAATAATGCCATCGTTATCGTTGATCGCGTGGTGAAAGAAGATGAACTGGCCAACATTGCCAAAATGCTCGGCAAACCCAAAGTGGCCGTAAAGCATGAAGGCATCTTGAACAATATTGAACTGCGCTATAAAAACGAACCGGCACGCCACAAACTGCTCGACATAGTTGGCGATCTGGCTCTAGCCGGCCGGCCGTTAAAAGCGCAAGTGCTTGCCGCGCGCCCGGGGCATGCAGCCAACGTTGCTTTCGCCAAGAAACTAAAGAAGGCAATGGCGGAATCAGACAAGCAAGGAAGACCCAAGTACAATCCAAGTCTTCCACCGGTAATGGACATCAACAAAATTACCGCGATGCTGCCCCACCGGTATCCGTTCCTACTCATCGACAAAGTAATTTACCTGGACAATGAAACGGTGGCTTGTGTGAAGAACGTGACCCTGAACGAGCCTTATTTCCAGGGACATTTTCCGGGCAACCCGGTAATGCCAGGGGTTTTACAGGTTGAGGCCATGGTGCAGACCGGGGGTATTTTGGTTTTGAATACGGTGCCCGACCCTGAAAACTACTGGACTTACTTCCTGGGCATTGAAAATTTCAGGTTTAGAAAAATGGTTCTGCCGGGCGATACACTGGTTATTCAGTGCGACCTAGTGGCCCCTATTAAACGTGGTATTGCCAAAATGTACGGCCGAGCATTTGTTGGGAATACCCTCGTATGTGAAGGAACCATGACGGCCAGTATCGTACGTAAAAATTCATGAGTATCCATCCGCTTACCAACGTTCATCCGGAAGCCAGAATCGGGCAAAACGTAACCATTGAACCCTTTGCCACCATCCATAAAGATGTAGTGGTTGACGATGGTTGTTGGATTGGCCCCAATGCCGTGCTCTTTGATGGCGCCCGGCTCGGCAAAAATGTTAAAGTGTACCCGGGCGCTTCCATTTCGGCCATTCCGCAAGACCTGAAATTTGCTGGCGAAAAAACAGAAACCTTTATCGGTGATAACACCGTAATCCGCGAGTGCGTAACCATCAGTCGTGGCACTCACGATAAACTGAAAACCGTAATCGGGAAAAATTGCCTGCTCATGGCTTACGTTCACGTAGCCCACGATTGCCTGATTGGTAATAACTGCATACTGGTAAATGCCGTACAAGTGGCTGGCCATGTTACCATTGACGACTGGGCGATTGTGGGCGGAGCCAGCGCGTTACATCAATTTGTAAAGGTAGGCGCACATGTGATGATCTCTGGCGGCTCGTTGGTACGCAAGGATGTACCGCCCTATACCAAAGCTGCCCGTGAACCATTATCCTATGCCGGCATCAATGCCGTGGGGCTAAGGAGACGAGGCTTTACGTCTGAAAAGATTTCTGAAATCCAGGAAATTTACCGGTATGTTTTTCTGAAAGGCATTAACAACACCAAGGCGCTCGACATTATTGAACAATCCATACCAGCCAGCGATGAACGCGATTATATCATCAACTTTATCCGGGCTTCCGAACGTGGCGTAATTAAAGGCTATGGGATTGGTGATTAATCACCTCCAGGCGATAGGTCAAATCTGAAATCTGAAATTTTGAATTTGAAATCAATTTCCCCCATGGCAAACGTTCAGATCAAGGTTGAAGGGTTGAGCAAGCGGTTTAACCGCGAATGGATTTTCAGAGACCTGACGTTTCATTTTCAACCCAACACAGTTTACGCCATCACCGGACCGAACGGTTCGGGTAAATCTACTTTACTGCAAATTCTTTGGGGACAAATGCCTCCAAGCGGTGGAACCGTTTCCTTTTTTTCGGGAGATGAAAGAATTCCGGATGACCAAATCTATCGCCAGGTTTCCATCGCAACGCCCTACATGGACCTGGTTGAAGAATTTACGCTTAAGGAGCAATTGGAATTTCATTTCAACACCCGTCCGACAACGGCAACCATCCCTCAAATAATTGAAGCGCTATACCTGGAAGAGGCAACCCATAAATATATTTCCAATTTCTCATCGGGTATGAAGCAACGGTTGAAATTGGGCCTTGCCTTTTATACCGATGCTCCCGTGCTCTTCCTGGACGAACCCGGCACCAACCTCGATCATCAGGCGTTTTCATGGTATACCGAGCACTTGCAAAAATTTGCACGGCAGAAATTGGTGTTTATTGCTTCCAATCAACCCGAAGAGTATCCCGCACAAGCGGAAAGAATAAACTTATCCGATTTCAAAAATCAGCCGTTATCCGGCTAAGGATGCGCAATAAAGTGCGCAAAAAGGTGTGCAACCACCTGAACCAAAATCACTTGTAACATTTGCATTTAACCAGGTTATGTTTGATTTTGTGCCCTGAAAATGCGAATTTGAAACAAAATTGAAGAACATGATAAAAACAGTGGTTAGAATAATGTCTCTGGTAGTGGTGACAGGGGCTTTGGTATTTTTTGCAAGCTGTGGTGGGGATGATCCGAAGCCAACAGAACAACAAGTACAATTGGATAAACTTAAAAAAACCTGGACGCTTGTAACTCCTAATGGTGCTAAACTGGGCACGACAGACCGGACCGGTGATTTTACCGGCTTCTCACTTACAATTGCCGGCACATTTAATTCAAGTTCACCTAATTCTCCTACCAATGCTACCTTAACCGTTAGTGGTACAAGACCTGATCCAAGTCCATGGCCTGGTACAAGTCAGTGGGAGTTTATGAGTATCAGTGGAAATACTGGCAAGATCAAGAGAAGTGCAGATAATATTGAGATAACTTATGCGATTTCGAGTAATGGTAGATTAACCTTGGTTTTTGAATGCACTGCTTGTAATCACCAAGGTTCGAGAACTATGGCTGTCAACGGTGTTTGGACATTTGAAATGGAGTAGTCGCCAACTTATTTATACACAAGGCCTCCAACGAGGCCTTTTTTATTTCTCCCGGAATTCTTCTCCTATCCACAGATCATGCGAATGAACCCTGGTGTAACTGATCACCTCATTCATTATCCTTTTTACTTTTCTTTCGCTTTACGAGTTCTTCAATGTCTTGCTTATCCTTGATACGATTTACCACTGATTTATTCCTGATAAGGTCATCGTATCCCAGTACATGAACTTTTACACCATAAAAGTCTGTCTCCACTGACTTTTTCATGGCCTCATTAAACGAGTTCAAGCCTGGAACCCAGGGCAGAAATTCCGCTCTTATGTTGGAGATCGGAATTCGCAAATAGGTTGATTTTTTATCGAAGACTATTGTCTTAAGTTCACTTACATCAATACCATAATCATCCAACGCCTTTAACAAGTTATGGAAATTGACCACTGTCGGTTTATACCAGAGATCAAAGTCGGCCGTGCTTCTTGTAAAACCATGATAAACAACCGCCAAGCCTCCAATAACTATGTACTTAACTTCATGCTTATTTAACAGCCCGCAAAGCTTAGTAAAGGCTTCCTTCAATTCCATTTTTCAGTTTTAATTCAATCCACTTTATAGAATTGTCATCATCGGAAACAGGTTTTTCACGAGGCGCAAAAGCAACTACCAGTTCAATCAATTCAAAGGCCATATCCAGACGTTGAAGCGGGGTCATATTTATCTCAGCTTTGCGTTGATCTGCTTTCTTCTTGTAAATATTAAACAACGTTGCTTTCATCCTTAGCAAAATTAATCAATTATTGCATAACCTGTAAATCGGTTTTAAATGCAGAGGAAGCCAAGTATTAATTCAAACAAGTACGAGTCGTATTATTTCAATACCACCACCGTAATCCCATCCCCTCCCCGATCAATGTGTTCATCGGCAAAGGTGGCTACGTGTTTGTATTTTCTTAATTGATCGCGGATGATTTTGCGTAACACACCCTCACCTTTTCCGTGTAAAACTTTTACTTCACCCTGCCCCAGCAAAACGGAAGTATCCAGAAACTGGTCTAACAGGGGCACTACTTCTTCCGCCCGCTTACCGCGCACATCCAGCACACTGGAGTAACCTGCACGTTTATCATTCAAACTAAGGCCGGAAGATTTTGACTTTGCAGCGGTTGGCGCCTGAAAACTTGCGGTGGTCTTCTCCAGCTTAGTCAAATCAACTTTCGATTTGAGCTCACCCAATTGAATCATGGCCGATTTTCCCTTTACGGAAAGTACCACTCCACTGCCCTCCTGCCCGATTATCCGAACCCGATCGCCCGTTTTTATGGAGCCTGGAACAACCGGCTCAAACGGTGGCGCTTGCTGGTGTAAGTGCTGTTTCATAGCCTGCAGGCTTTTGCGCACTTTCAACGTCTCGTTTTTCTGGGCCTGATTCTCCCGGATGTGTCGGATGGTCTTTTCAATTTCGCGGTTGGTATCGGCCAGCAGCTTGCGCGCCTCTTCTTTTGCCTTGTCGATGATTTGTTTTTTTCGCGCTTCGAGGTCATCCCTCAACGCTTCATATTTTTGAAGCACGGTTTTCACCTGGTCTTCCTGCTGATGAAGATTGGTTAGGCGATGCGCTAATTCATTCTTTTCCCGCTCCAGGTTTCGCACCAGCGTTTCCAAACCAACCAGGTCGCTCCCCGCCAGGCGCTTTGCTTCCTGCAGCGTGGTTTGTGGAATACCCGTTTGCTCGGCAATTTCCAAAGCAAATGAACTTCCGGGCTTACCGATTTCGAGCGCGTACAACGGCACCAGGTTTTCCTTGTCAAATCGCATCGCTGCGTTACGGATGCCAGGCTGTTGCTCGGCAAACAACTTCAGGTTGTAATAATGTGTTGTCGCCACGCCCCACATGTTTTTATGGATCAGCGAATGCAAAACGGCCTGCGCTATAGCCCCGCCAAAATTTGGGTCGGTGCCCGAACCCAGTTCATCCAGCAACACCAGCGTGTTTTCATTTCCGTGCTGAATAAAATGCGCCATATTTCGCAAGTGACTGCTATACGTACTTAAATCATTTTCAATCGACTGCTGATCACCTATATCCATAAACAGGTTTTTAAAGATTCCCGCTGTCGAGTCGGGTGAAACCGGAATCAGCAACCCGCACTGCAACATATATTGCAACAACCCTACGGTTTTCAAACAAACCGATTTACCACCGGCATTCGGACCCGATACCAGCACCATCCGGTCGGTTTCGTTCAACTCAATGGTTAAGGGAACTAACTCACGCTTTCCTTTAAGGCTAAGGTATAACAACGGATGCCGGGCATTCATCCAGCGCAATGCAGGCTTGCTTTTAACATCAGGCATAACCGCTCCAATATCAACCGAAAGCTTTGCCTTCGCCCGGGTAAAATCTACCCACGCCAAAAATTCGTAAGATGGTTTTAGATTCGGCAATTCGTTGCGCACCGCATCGGTAAGCCGGGTGAGTATCCGGATTACTTCACGCTTTTCTTCGTGCTCCAGATCGCGAATTTCATTGTTAGCCTCCAGCGCCTCAGCCGGCTCCATAAAAACCGTCTGACCAGTAGCCGATTCATCGTGAATAAACCCTTTCAGCTTGCGTTTATACTCGGCCAAGACCGGGATCACCAATCGCCCTCCTCGAATTGTGGGTAACGCGCCCTCCGGTACCCATTGTTGTTCCACTGCCTGGCGGTATACGTGTTCAGTTAATTTGCGCACCCGATGCTGTTCGTCACGTAGTTTTTTCCGGACCCGCGCCAACTCCGGACTGGCCTGGTCTTTCACTACACCGGTGTCGTCAACAACCAAAAAAATCTGATGGGGTAACGCTGAAGAAAGGTGGACCGCTTTTGCGCGCAAAAACATACCCGGACAATTTTCCTGATGGGTAACAAAATACTGCCGGCAGGTCAGGATGGTTTGTATAGAAAAGGCAACTTTTAAAAAGTCGGTTTCTTCCAGCCAGGTTCCTTCTATGGATGCCTTGGCGAAAACTTCACGGGGGTCGAAATAATCTGAAGCGGGTAGTGAATCGCCCCGTAAAAAAAGTTGGACCACTTCATGGTTTTCAGCCAACCGGGCAAGTACGTCATCCGGCTGTTCCGAAAACATCATGGTGTTTACCAACCCGGTACCCAACGAGGATAGGCAATAACCTGTAAGACGTTGCCGGATCTGGTCGAACCCAAGTTTTTCTTCTACATCAATTGGATGGAGCATATTGAGGTGGAATAGCTGGACTGCTCTGTTCCAGCAGACTTAGGGAATCAATCAAAGCAGTATAAATGAACTCGAGGCGTTTGGGATGGGCCATGTAATACTCCATCGATTTTTTGTACACCGAGTCCGTAACGCCAATCCGTTCAAATGCTTTTTGTTTGAAAATATAAGAAAGCTTAGTAGCCGAATCATAGGAAAGTGTGATGCGTGAAAACCGTTCTTCTTCCAGGTACATATTCATCAGTACCTGGATCATTTCCGCTTCGGAAAGAACACCCTCCGGCTTTTGGTTGCGCGTGCACTGCGACAGGCCCACCAAAAGCATGGTGGTAAGCAACAGCCCTGCTATCCGGTACATTGTCCTTTTATGGTTTAATCCTTCATCCGGAATAAAATCCGGCACGCAAAGTACGCACATTTAAGTATTTTTGAAACCTGCGGAGGTACCGGCTGCCTGGGTTTGACGGGCTATCGCAGTTGAAAAAATTAGTTTATACTTGCCCTCTTTCACGCGGCAGAATGTGGTTAATTGACCAGAAGCGGGGTGTACCCATGAAGGAACTTTTAAAGAAGCTCAGGAAATACGAAATCCAGATCCGTAAGGCCATTAACAGCCAGATGAAAGGCGACTTTCATTCGGTGTTTAAGGGTACCGGGCTGGAGTTTGATGACGTGCGTCCCTACCAGTACGGTGACGATATCCGCACCATCGACTGGAATGTTTCGGCCAAGGGACACGGCACATTTGTAAAGACGTTCCGGGAAGAAAAGGAACAAACGGTATTTTTTATTCTCGATGTCAGCGCTTCGCAGGATATCGGTTCGGAGAAAAAAAAGAAGTCGGATATCGGCAAGGAAATTTGTGGCGTGTTGGCGCTGTCGGCAGTTAAAGAGTCCAGCCATGTCGGGCTGATTTGTTATTCCGATCAGCGTGAATTATACATCCGGCCCGGCAAAGGCCTGGCCCAGGCCTACCAGATCATTCACCGGATTGTTCATTTGCAACCCGCATCGCTGAACACCAACTTAAGTAAGGCCCTGGCGTTTGCGCTCAACACCATTAAAAGGCGAAGCGTGGTGATTTTGATTTCAGATTTTATTGACGACCATTACGGGCAAAACCTGAAAGCCCTCGCCCGCAGGCACGACCTGGTGATCGTACACATCAGCGATAAACGCGAAACGCGGTTACCCAAACTGGGTATTATTCCGGTGCAGGATAAAGAATCGGGTAAAACCCTATGGGTAAATACTTCCTTCGGAGATTTCCGGCAAAAGATCAGCAACCGGCTGGAAGACCGCAAAGCCTACCTGACGGATTTTTGTAAGAAACATCAAATTAATTTTATCTCCCTCGATACCGATGAAGACTTTGTGCCCAAACTGTTGCGCTTATTCAAAGTCAGAAACCGTTCGGTAAAAACTACGTAGCAGGAAGCATATGAGGCGAACGATTTTAATAAAGCTTTTCGTACTGTTTGGTCTGTACCAATTTTCCTGGGCTCAACAGGTTTCGGTGCAGGCAGGATTTGTGCAAGACAGCGCCCGCATTGGCGACCGGGTGGATTTTTTCCTCACCGCCCGGTATCCGAGCCAGTTGACGGTACTGTTTCCAGACTCGACCTTCAATTTTGCGCCCTTCGATTTTAGCCGCAAAAAATATTTTCCAACCCGTACCCGGCAAGGCGAGAGTTACGATAGCGTGGTGTATGAATTGTATGCGTTTGAAGTTGCCGAGCTTCAGCGGCTCACGCTTCCGATATTTGTGGTACAGGAACGCGATTGTACCCGATACGTTCCGCCCCGCGATAGCCTGGTCATGGTTTCTTTATTGCCCGGCCCCGTTCCCGATACCGTAAGCGCGCAGGACTTACCCCTTAAAGTCAATACCTTTTACCAGAACGTTACTAAAATTCTGAACTATCCGCTTGTAACAATCGTGTTAATCAGCCTGCTTATTCTGGCTGTTGCCGGATGGTTGATTTTTGGAAAGCGGATCCGGAAACACTACCGGGTAAAAAAACTTATCCGCAACCATAACAAGTTTATGGAATCCTTTACAGCCATGGTGCAGCAAATAAAATCGCAGTTTGCCCCAACCCAAACGGAGACGGCCCTATCGCAATGGAAAAAATACCTAGAAGAACTGGAACAAAAGCCGTATACAAAACTAACAACCCGCGAAACCATTCAATTGGAACAAGACGAACAGTTAGGGAAAAGCCTTCATTTGCTGGATAAAGCCATCTATGGAAATTATACGGCCGTTTACGATCCGCTTCAACACCTTCAGCAAATCGCAGAAAGTAGATTTATAAAAAAATTGGCGGAGGTGAAACGTGGATAAAGAATTTGCAATGAGTGCATCAACCTGGTTTTCACTGGAATGGTTTAAACTTTCGGTATTAAAATCCTTTACCTGGCAAAGGCCGGAATTTCTGTATGCCCTTCTGCTGATACCGGTTTTATTTTTAATCCGTTGGTTATGGCGATTCAAGTTCAACCAGAAGTTGCCGGTGGCGCTCTCACAAAAAGACTTACATACATCAGCCTTAAACCTCGTTCGCCTCGTTCCGGAATTTTTGCTTATGCTCACCCTCGCCTTTTTACTGGTGGCCCTGGCCCGGCCGCAAAAAACCAACGAAAAAGTGGAACAGTGGACGGAAGGCATAGACATTATGCTGGCCATCGATATTTCACAATCGATGCAAATTTCCGATTTCACACCCAACCGGTTAGAGGCGGCCAAAACAGTAGCTACGGATTTTATTAATGGACGCCTGCAAGACAGGATTGGCCTGGTGGTTTTTTCCGGAGATGCATTTTCCCTGGCGCCCCTTACTACGGATTATGACGTATTACGAACTTATATCCAGGAGATTGATTTCTCGATGATCGAAAATCGCGGCACCGCCATTGGCAGCGCCCTGGGTGTAGTGACCAACCGCATGCGGGAGTCGGATTCAAAATCGAAAGTTTGCATCCTGTTAAGCGATGGCGACAATACAGCCGGAAACATCGATCCGATTACCGCAGCCGAACTGGCCTCCGCCTACGGAATAAAAATCTATACCATCTTAATCGGTAAAGAAGGAATGGTACCCTATGGAAAAGATTTCTTCGGGCGCCCCAACATGATTGAAAACACGGTGGATGAAACCACCATGCGTAAAATTGCCGACATTGGCAGCGGTGAGTTTTTCAGGGTAAGTGATAACCAGGCTTTGTTCCGGGTGTTCGACCGGATTGATGAATATGAGAAAGCAGAAATTAAAGAGACCCGCTTCAAAGACACATCCGATTATTATTACCACTACCTCACCTGGGGTATCGTCATGCTGCTGCTTTGGCTTTTTACCAAGTCGACTTTTATGAGCAACGTTTTGCAGGATTAAATAAACTTCACCTGGTCGGCAAACAGAATCAGGCGGCCACCAAAAATAACCATCGCCAAACCCAACACAATATTCATTACCCGGATAAACCGGGGCGTCAGCAGTTTGCGGAGTTGATCGGCCAGTTTTGCCTTGATCAGGTCGGTAATAAATACGGTAGCGATAATGGCACTAAAAAAAGTTATAGCCAACGAATGGGAGGTGTACCCAAATTCACCCGTAGCTACGCTCACCATGCCGAGCCAGAAAATCAACACCATCGGGCTAAGCCCGTTAATGATAAATCCCTTCGCGACCAGCCGTACCGGGTTGGTTGATTTGATGTTTACCGTATTAAATGTGAGCACCCTGCGGCTTTTCACAAACAGGTAATAGGTACCAAATGCAAACAGGATAAACCCGCCAACATACGCCATGTACAGTTGGGTGTGGTTGCCGGAAATGGCTTGTGATAAACCCAAATACGCCAGGGCAATGTATACGGTGTCGCTCAGCGAAACCCCTGCAGCCACAAAGGCGCCTTGCATAAAACCGCGCTCGATGCTGGTCTGAACAATGGTAAAAAATACCGGCCCGATTAACAAGGCCAGGGCCAGTCCGGATGCAATACCTTTAAGAACGACTTCCATTTACATGACTTTCAATAAATGTACGCCAGTCTTCAAACTGGTTATTTTTCATTACCCTGGGAAATTTATTTTGCCCGCCTACCTTGCCTTTGGCCTGCAGCCAATCGTAAAATGTGGTAACCGGCAATACATCAACGTGAATTTCCTTAAGCGCTGCGCTGCGCTCTACCGCATAATCATCGTTTAATTTTTTCAAATGCTGATCTAACTTTTCACGGAGTACCTGCTTGTCAACCGGTTCATCCGTACCGATAAACCAGTGGTGTGCAAACAAGGTATCGTGCGGAATGCCGGCTACTGTAAACTCCGGAATTTCAATATTCAAATCGTTTGAAACCAGTTCGATGGCCTTATTCATGTTATCCACCGAAAGGTGTTCACCGCAAAGGCTTAAGAAATGTTTGGTGCGGCCGGTGATGATGATTTCCGATTCTTCCACCGATACAAAGCGGATTACATCGCCAATCAGGTACCGCCAGGCGCCTGCGCAACTGGACAGCAGCAAGGCATAATCTTTCCCCTCCTCCACTTCATCAATCATAATGGTCTCGGCATCGGGTTTTATTTCACCATGGGAATCAAAGTTTTTTTCTTCAAACGGAACAAATTCGTAGAAACTCCCATTGTTCAATACCAAACGCATAGACTTCCGGTTGGGATAAGCCTGAAAAGCAATAAAACCTTCAGAAGCCAAATAGGTTTCGATATAATGAATGGGCTTACCCAGTAGTTTTTCAAATCCTTTGCGATACGGATCAAAGGCAACCCCACCATGCACATACACCCGCAGGTTGGGCCAGATTTCGTGGATGTGTTTAACTTTATAATGGGCAATGATTTTCTCCATCAGAATCTGCAACCAGGCTGGCACACCTACAATGATGCCGATGTCCCAATCTTTTGCCTGGCGCGTAATCTCTTCAAGCTTTTCTTCCCAGTTCCGGGTTTTCGCAATTCGTTTGCCCGGTTTGTAAAAATGCTGAAACCAAAACGGAAGTTTAGCGGCTTGAATCCCGCTTAAGTCGCCTTCAAAATAATTCCCGATTTTATTCAGGTGGGTGCTGCCGCCCAACATTAAAATTCCTTTCGTAAAAAAATCATCGGGTAAATCGTATTTGGAAAGCGTGAGTATCTGGCGGACGCTGGTTTTCTGAATGGCTTTGGTCATATCCTTCGTTACCGGGATATGCTTGGAGGAGGATTCCGATGTGCCGGAACTCAACGCAAAATATTTTACCCGGCCCGGCCAGCAAATGTTTTTAACACCGTGTTGGGCCAGTTTCCACCAATCGTTGTAAATCTTGTTGTAGGTATGAATCGGAATATTTTCGCGGAAGGCATAGAAGAAATCCTTATGATTTCTCCGAAAGGATTTAAGGATATCCGGAAAATTATGATACTTGCCAAACTCGGTCTGATTGGCAGTAATGAGCAACTCTTTCAACTCCTTCTTTTGTAAATCAAAGGGAGACGTGTACTCCTGCTCCAGCATTTCGCGGATGCGGATTCCTTTTTTTAGCAGGGTACCAAGTATAGCCATTTAGCAGGATGGTTTAAATTTGCGGGGCCTAAAAATACAGAATGGACATTAAAAATAACATAATAAAAATCAGGCAAAACATACCTGAAGCCTGCACGCTGATAGCCGTCAGCAAGACACACCCGGCTGACGTGGTCCAGGCGGCCTACAATGCCGGCCAGCGGGTTTTTGGGGAGAACAAGGCCCAGGAGTTAGTTGCCAAGCATGAAGTACTACCCAAAGACATACAATGGCACATGATCGGCCACCTGCAAACCAACAAGGTGAAAGCCATTGCCCCCTTCGTGCACCTGATTCACTCGGTCGATAGTCTGAAACTTTTACAGGAGATTAACAAACAAGCACAAAAAAACAACCGGATAATGGAAGCTTTGCTGCAAGTGCACATTGCCAAAGAGGATACCAAGTATGGTTTTT
>CAZOYJ010000034.1:0-8362 GCA_964583905.1 uncultured Roseivirgaceae bacterium | reverse complement strand
AGACCTTAACCTCCCTATCATTTATAAAAATTGTCGGCCTGATGGGCATGGCAACGTTTACCGAAAACAAAGAACAAGTCCGCAGAGAGTTCAAAGGGCTGAAACTTTTTTTTGATGAACTGCAAGCAACATCGCTTCCTTCGAACATGGTGATGGAGGAACTTTCAATGGGCATGAGCGGTGACTATGAAATAGCCCTTGAAGAAGGAAGCACAATGATCCGTGTGGGGTCAGCCATCTTTGGCGAACGTCATTATCCCGACAAGGTATTATGAAAACGAAATACATACTGTTGGCCGGTGCTATACTTGGATTACTGGGTGTGGCGACAGGCGCATTTGGTGCGCATGCATTAAAGGCAATGCTCACCGCATCCGGCCGGGTGGATACCTTTGAACTGGCGGTTCGCTATCAATTCTACCATGCGTTTGCGTTGCTAATAACCGGTCTACTTCATCACCATTTCCCAATGAGGAGCTTCAGATTGGCTGCTTACGCGTTTTTATTGGGAACTATACTTTTTAGCGGCAGTTTATATACCCTTTGCTTTACCGGAATTTCTGCGGTGGCGATGATCACACCGTTTGGTGGTGTATTGCTCCTGCTGGGTTGGGGATTTTTGATCGCTGGAGTTTACAATGCCATCCAATAAAAAACCATCCCAATGTTAATCGGGATGGTTTCTTGAAAGGATCCTAAAAACCTTATTGAGGTTTCTTATCCAGAATATTGGTTACAAATGAGATCGTGTCTTCATCATTCGCGGCATTCGAAATCACCTTTACGGTTTTGTTTTGCCGGCCCATTTTTCCGGCACTGTTAAACCCGATTTTTATTTCACCCTTTCCACCGGGAGGAATCGGGTTGCGTGGCCATTCGGGTGCTGTGCATCCACAGGTTACCTGGATATTGGTGATAATCAGAGGTTCGTTACCGGTATTGGTAAACTTAAACACCTGCTCCACATTATCGCCCTGGAAGATGTCGCCAAAATCGTGGGTGTTTTTCTCGAAGGTCAGGATGGGACCATTCAATTTTGCGGCCGGAGCCTTAGGCTGCTGTGCAAAAACCTGTGCCGAGAGGGCCACCAAAAACAATAAAATCAAGTACTTCTTCATATCCGTTTTTTTTTCAAAGTTAACATTCACCCAACAACTTTTCTGCCAATTAAGTGCAATATTTCCATGAACTTAGTGACTTTGCCTTCCATCTTGAATTATTCCCGCTGGTAACCCCTATGCAAGAAACTATTACCTCGCTGTATGGCAACCGTACCCGAATCCGGGTTTGCGGGTTGTGCTGGAAGGATGACCGGTTGCTGATGGTCAATCACCGTATGGTGGATCAGCCCCGGTTTTGGGCACCACCGGGTGGGGGCGTGGAGTTTGGACAACGTGTTGCAGAAACGCTCGCCCGGGAATTTCTGGAAGAAACAGGCCTGGTTATTTCGGTGGCACACTTCCGGTTTATTACCGAGTTCATCGCTCCTCCCCTTCATGCACTTGAACTGTTCTTTGATGTACGCATTATAGGGGGTAATCTAAGAACCGGTACCGACCCTGAGATGCCCCCCGGAGAGCAGTTGATCCAAGCCGTTACTTTTATGGACTGGGTGGAACTGATGGCCCTTCCGGAGGCTCACAGGCATGGCATTTTCCGGCATATCGATACCGTAAAAGATTTACAAACTTTAACCGGTTTTTATAGAATATAAATTGCCCGAACACGGATATTACCTTGTTTTTTACCCTTTAAAATAATTATACTTGTGCCCTTAAACCTTACATAATGAACCTGACTAGAATTCTCTCGATCGTTCTGTTTATCATCAGCTTAGCACTGGCATATTACCTGTATAACAGCATACACTCCACCATCAAATTCAGGGAAAACATTACCCTGACCGAGCGCCAGATTACCGATAAACTCGCGGTAATTCGCGAAGCGCAGAAAGTTTTCCTGGAAGCGAATGGTCGGTATACGGCCAACTGGGATTCATTGATTCGGTTCATTGAAACTGCCCAATTACCCATTATCGTTAAAACAGAAACGATTATACCCAAGAGTTATGGTGTTGACAGTATTCATATCAAAATCGATACCATCGGCACCGTTTCTGCGAGAGATAAAATCTTCAAGAAAACCTAT
The DNA here is from genome assembly GCA_964583905.1 of uncultured Roseivirgaceae bacterium. Classification (GTDB taxonomy): domain Bacteria; phylum Bacteroidota; class Bacteroidia; order Cytophagales; family Cyclobacteriaceae; genus UBA2336. The sequence continues at coordinate 6,214 of CAZOYJ010000034.1, read as the reverse complement.
ACGGTAAATGCAGCCGACAATGGCACATTACTGGGCTTCCTGAAAAACGAAGGCGATTATGTGGTTAAAGGAACCAAGTCGTACCGGTTGAGAAGAGACAATAGCGAACGTGTAGAAGAATTTTCATTCCTGGATAAAGGCACCATCAGTACACTGGCAAAAGTTAAATCGGGCGATAAAGTTAGAAAAGGACAAAACCTGATTTCATTATGGGACTACCAGCTTAACCCGGATGTGGACATCAAAAACCTGGGTACTGTTCCCGGAACGGGTAAACCTTTCGATATTTATGTTGGTCAGATCGACCGCAGCGGGATAAAAGTGTGGGTAATTGAAGTAAAAGACCCGGCCCCGATCAACCCCGACCGCAAAGAAGACAACGAAGCCAAAAATCGCAAGCCGCTAAGGTTTGGTTCAAGAACCGATGTAACCACAGCTGGAAACTGGGAATAACTTGCAAGCCAACGCAACGTTCAAACAGATCAAAAAAGTCAAGGATGCTCGCTTCGATGAAGATAGTATCCAAAAGTATACCCTGTTGGTGAATGTTGGTGCGCGCGATATCCAGGTGGCTGTATTACTGGAATCCGGCAACCTGATTCTTTACCTCGAAGACTGTGTTTTTCCTTCGGTAGCGTCAACCGAGGAATTGATTGATGCACTGGATGAACTTTTTGATCAACATGCGTTTTTAAAAGCGGGCTTCTGGAAAACCATCAAGTTATCGTTCAAAAATCAAAAGCTGGTTCAGGTTCCGCACGAACTGTTTGTGGCCGAATCGGCTGCCAAATACCTGAAGTTCAACGCCCCGGTAAACAAAAACCTCGATTTGGTGTACTACACCGAGATGCGGTCAAGCCAGGCCACCACCATTTTTGCCGTACCCAAAAACCTGGTTGGGTTCTTTGACAAAATCTACCCCAAACAGCAATTTACCATTACCCACCAATCCGCAGCATTGATCGAAGGCGTGATGGAGCAAGCCCGCAACCACGATGACAACCCCTTGTATGTATATGTCGACCGGTTTAAACTCCACTTGCTTTCAGTTAACCAGGATGAATTAGTGTATTACAACCAATTCAGCATCCAGAACTTCCAGGATTATGTGAAGTATATCATGCTGGTGATGAAAACCCTTACTATGAAGCAGGAAACCAGCCGGGTAGTGTTGTGGGGGTACATCGGAAACAATTCACCACACTACCACGAGTTTTGCAAGTACATTAATCAGGTTTCTTTCGGAAAACGCCCAGCGCACCTCACCTTCGGCTTTCCCTTTGACGAAGTTCAACATCACCATTACTTCGACTTATACAACATCAACCTTTCCCGGTAGGTTGATTATCCCTATGGTTTTGCCGACCTTTATTTAACCAACCGTCATCCCATGAAACGCATTGCTTTATTCCCCGGTTCGTTCGATCCCTTTACCAATGGACATGAAGACATTGTGTTGCGGGGATTAAAGCTCTTCGATGAAATTATTATTGCTATCGGCTACAACAGCGGTAAAAGCATCCGGTACTTCGACATTGACCTGATGGTGGACCGCATCCGGAAAACGTTTGAGCAATACCCAAACATTAAAGTGGAGACCTATTCCGAACTAACCGCTGAATACGCCAAACGAAACGGGGCAAGGTATTTACTGCGCGGGCTGCGCAACACCACCGACTTTGAATATGAAAATAGTATTGCCCAGGTAAACCGCTATTTGAACGATGACCTCGAATCGGTGTTCCTGATTACCTCTCCGCAATTTGCGTCCATAAGTTCTTCGATTATCCGTGAAGTGCACCGCTACCAGGGCGATGTGAACAACTTCCTGCCCTACAAACTCTAACGGATCGACTTAACATCCATCAATTCGTAATATTGTTCAAAAACATACCGGATGGAACGGTACGAGTGCTCCAGGGCATGGTACACCTCTTTGGGGCTCATCCAGCGCAGGTCTTCAATATCCTCTTCCGTGTTGGGCTTCATCTTGGCATCATCCTGCAGGTCCATGGCATACCACTTGGTTTTCTTTAACATTGCCCTCCGGTTCATGGTATAGGTATGCCAGGTGGTGCAAATCTTAACGCCCATTTTTACCGTTACATTGCACTCCTCTTCCACTTCACGCATGGCCGTTTCCCGGTACGTCTCACCCCGCTCTTTTTTACCTTTGGGTAAATCCCATTTCTTCATGCGGTAAATCATCAGGAATTTATCTTTCTTCCTAACTAACCCACCGGCCGCTTTTACAATTTTGAATTTACTTTGAAGATACGTCCGTAAAGCCAGGTAATCGTGGGTGGTGATGTGAAGTGACAAAACTCCTGTAGGCACTTTGGAATTCATGTACTTGAGGAGTGCATCAAACTCAGGTTCCCGAACATTTTTAACCCAGATATGATGCGTAAGCTTGGCGGGACTGATCGGTTCTGTCTCGGCATCAATAACATGGTTAACATGCCCCTCCGCTGGTCCTACTTCCGTCTTGTAAATGGTGACGGGTATATCATTGATAAAAATGATCATCCGAAGGTGATTATGTGCCTGACCATGTTCGCAAAAACATAAATTATCTTCAAGCAGACAAGGGCGCCTGTAAGATTTTTACGTGATTTAAACGGACCGCTTGATAAAACCGATCGATTACCGGATTTTCGGGCATTAATCGCCTATCATGTCGTCCATAATAATTCAGAAATCTTCGGCCGTCAAAGTGGCTGAACTGCTGTTGCAGATCAAAGCCATAAGATTGAGTCCACAGAAACCCTTCACCTGGGCTTCCGGATGGAAATCGCCCATTTATTGCGATAATCGCCTTTCGCTCTCCTACCCGGCTATCCGAAACGAAATTAAACTGGGGCTTGTGAGCGCCATCCAACAAAATTTTTCGGGCGTTGAGGCCATTGCTGGTGTGGCAACCGCAGGCATTGCCCAGGGCGCCCTCGTAGCCGATGCCCTGAACCTGCCCTTTGCCTATGTGCGACCAAAACCGAAAGACCACGGCATGGAAAACCTGATTGAAGGAAAAATAGAAAAAGGCCAGGCGGTGGTGGTGGTTGAAGACCTGATCTCAACCGGGGGAAGCTCCTTAAAGGCCGTTCAGGCGCTTCGCAATGCAGGTGCAAATGTACTCGGCATGGTCTCCATCTTTACGTACGGCTTCGATGTGGCCGCGCAAAATTTTGAACGTGAAAAGGTGCGGCTGGTTAGTTTGAGTGATTACCATCACCTGTTGCAAAGCGCCATCGGGCAGCAAGTAGTAACCGAACAAGATTTGATCTCGCTGAAGGCCTGGCGGTATGATCCCGCTAACTGGAAAGGATAGCTTACCCAATTCGTTATGCCCACCAATACGTTTGCACCTGTTTACGACATCTCCCGGGGAAAACAACTTGATCCGCTTCCGGCCGGCAGCCATGTGGCGGTTATTGGTGCCGGAGTTTTTGGCGGATGGGTAGCCTTGTTCCTGTTGCGCCAGCAATACAAGGTTACGTTGTTGGATGCCTGGGGGCCAGGCAATTCGCGATCCAGTTCGGGTGATGAGACGCGCGTGATCCGTTCAACGTATGGGGCGAATGAATTTTATTTCAATTTGAATGTCCGCGCACTTGAACTCTGGAAAGAACACGAACAACGCTGGAAGCGGAAATTATTTCAGAACAAAGGCGTGCTGTGGATGTGTTACCACGAACACACTCCCGTAGTGGATGACTCCATTCCGTTTGCCCAAAAGCACAACATGGCGTATGAAAAACTTTCCGTGGATGAACTGCAAAGAAGATACCCCATACTAAACACAACCGACTTGAGCCATGCTTACTTCGATCCGTTTGGCGGTTGCCTGAAAGCCCGTGAGGCGTGTCTCGCGGTTCAAAAAGCAGTTGTCGATGAAGGTGGTACTTTCCGGCAGGCAACCGTCAGGCCCGGTGCCTTACACGGCAACCGGATGGAGAAGGCATGCCTGTCCAGCGGAGAAACAATAAAGGCCGATGCATTCATTTTTGCCTGTGGTTCCTGGCTGGGTACTTTGTTTCCGGAAATTCTGAACGATGTGATCACGTGCAGCAAACAGGAAGTGTACTATTTTGGAGTTCCGGACGGTAAGGCTGAACCGTATGAAAATTTCCCCGTTTGGGTGGATGTAGATGGGCGGGATTTTTATTACGGCATTCCCGGAAACAACTACCGGGGTTTTAAGATTGGAGTAGATAAGCGCGGAGCATCCTTTCACCCCACTACCGGTGAACGCACCTTTTCCCCGGAAGTCTTAACCCAGGCGCGACAGTTCATTGCCCATCGCTTTCCCGGGTTAGCCGATGCGCCCCTGCTGGAGAACCGTGTATGTCCATACGAAAACTCACCCGATGGCAATTTTCTATTCGATCATCACCCGCAGGCCAGCAATTTATTTTTCCTGGGTGGTGGCTCGGGGCACGGCTTTAAGCACGGGCCGGCTTTAGGCGAGTTGATTGTTCATTGCCTGAACGGATTAATTCCGGTGCCCGGTGATTTCTTACTCCGCTAAGCAGCATCACTCCGCTTTTGCTTTATTCCATAAAGAACAAAATGCTAGATAATTTGTAAATTTGAGACATGCATAAAGTAAAGGACTATATAAACATTGATAAGGAAATCCTTTCCGGGAATCCCGTATTTAAAGGGACAAGGGTACCCATCCAGACATTATTCGACCATTTGGAAAAAGGAATTTCGTTGGACGAATTCTTAAGTGATTTTCCAACTGTGACAAAAAAACAGGCCGTTGCGGTAATAGAAATCGCAAGTAAGCTTTTGACTTCCAAGAATATTGAACAGATTTATGAAACTGCTGCTTGATGAAAATCTTCCAAAACGATTAAAAAAGAATTAAGCGAACATGAAATTTACACAGCGGCAGACAAAGGCTGGACAGGAATTACAAACGGAAAATTGTTGGAACTTCTAGTTGAGAATAAATTTGATGCTCTACTGACCTTCGACAAGAATCTTCAATACCAACAAAATTTAACGAAGTATACCATTGCAGTGATTGTTCTCAATGCATCCGACAATAGTTACTTGACACTTAAAAATCTGGTTCCAAATCTTAAGAACTTATTATCAAAGGAGTTAAGTCCAGGACCCACCGAACTAACTGCGTAATCGGACTATTACCCGGATTGTTGCCACAAAAAATTACCTTCATCTTTCCGTAAAATGAGCCACGCAGCTATTGAAACGGTAATGGAAAAGCTGAGCCTACCAGTAATGGAGCAATGGCGAGTAAAAATAAGATTGCACCCAGGCACGCCTTTAACCCACCCCTCCGTTAACAGCATCCCGATGGCGATACCCAACTGACCGGTGGCAATCATGGGAATGACGATACAATTGTTGTTGGCAAACCAACTGTTAATGAAATCGCGGTAAAGTGGAACCGCCAGGTCGGCAAAACTCAAATATTCATCTGGCCTGACAAAACTAATGTACATATTGTAGCACCCGGCATATTAAAACATCATGGCAAACCGCAGCCGCGCCAACCGGGTATTTTTCAAGGCTACAACCAATAGCACAATGCTGATCAACTGCGAACCGAGATAAGGAATCAGGTATTCCTGCAAGCCGTTCATATGCTTTTTTCAGTACGCAAAGTAAAAGACTAACATCAACCAGGCGATGATAACAGTCGTTGTGGTGCGGTGATTTTTGAAACTCGCTTTCTGAGACCATTTGTACTTCGGTGTAGTCTTTACACATATAAAATTAACTCACCTGCTGACAATAGTTTTGCACCCTTGATGATGACTATCCAATGGCCAGGTGACCGGTATCATTTGAAATACCCCCTCTTACACGGACATTTGCTCCGTAATCCATTCGGGTGCTCGGCCTTAATCATACGGATATGAGTAGCATACATTTACCTGATCCACAAATTGAAGCATACGAATCCTGGTTCGATCAACATCCTCACGTTTTCCAATCGGAAATAGAAGCAGTGCGGGAAATGTTGCCTGCAGGCGATACGTTGATGGGGATTGAGATGGGGATCGGAACCGGTCGGTATGCGCAAGCCTTAAACATTCGGGAAGGTATTGAACCCGCAGCCGGCAGGCGACTGCTCGCACTGGCGCGAGGCTTTGAAACCATGAACGTGGTGGCCGAACAACTACCGTATGGCGACTTGAAATTTGATTTTGTGCTGATGTTGTCTTGTGTGTCATACGTT
>CAZOYJ010000033.1:0-22033 GCA_964583905.1 uncultured Roseivirgaceae bacterium | reverse complement strand
GATTGCGAAGAACATGAACGACTTGCCTCCTTCTATCAAACACCTGGTAAAAGGTGGCGGATCGCTTACGGCTTTACCGATTATCGAAACGCAAGCCGGTGACGTATCGGCCTACATTCCAACCAACGTAATCTCCATTACAGACGGTCAGATCTTTTTGGAAACTAACTTATTTAACTCGGGTATTCGCCCGGCCATTAACGTAGGTATTTCTGTATCGCGGGTAGGCGGTGCTGCGCAAATCAAATCGATGAAAAAAGTTGCCGGTACCCTAAAACTCGACCAGGCTCAATTCCGTGAACTCGAAGCCTTTGCTAAATTCGGTTCCGATCTTGATGCAGCCACAAAACTTACCATCGAACGCGGAAGACGAAACACCGAGGTGTTGAAGCAGGATCAGTATGCTCCTGTACCGGTAGAAGAGCAAGTGGCAATTATTACCGCCTCCACACGGGGTTACATCGATAAAGTTCCGGTTACGAAAGTGCGCGAGTTTGAAAAGGAGTTTCTTGACCTGATGCGGGCCACTCACCCTGAAGTGTTGGCAAACCTACGTGCCGGTAGGTTTGAGAACAGTGATGTTGAAACCATTAAGAAGGAAGCCATTGCGTTAGCTTCTAATTATTAATTTGGAATGATAAACGGTCGAAAGCGGGTTAACGCTCCACCGGCCTTTTGAATAGCAACAATATGCCAAGTTTAAAAGAAGTAAAGAGCAGAATAGGTTCGGTGGTGTCAACCCAGCAGATAACCAAAGCCATGAAAATGGTGGCGGCTGCCAAGCTGCGCAGATCACAGGACAGGATATTACAAATGCGGCCCTTTGCTCATAAACTGGCTCATATTTTTCAAAACCTATCGGCTGCCCAACACGATAATCTTTCCGATAATTGGTTCAGTAATGCAAGAGAGGAAAAGAAGATCCTGATTGTTGCCATCAGTTCCGATCGTGGGTTATGTGGGTCGTTTAACACCAATGTATTTAAAGGTGTGTTGCGGGTTATCGATGCGAAATACCGTCAGCAATTTGATCAAGGTAATGTTACCATTTTACCCATTGGCAAAAAGGCAGATGATTATTTCAGCAAGCGAAGTTTTTCTGTAATGAACCGGCATGCTGGAATTATTTCAAATATCACCTTTGAACAGGTTGCGGCCGCGGCCGAATACATTATGGAGGCTTACCGTTCCGGTATTTATGATAAAGTAGAGATTGTTTACAACGAGTTCAAAAATGTAGCCACGCAAATTCTGCGTACCGAGCAGTATCTCCCGGTACTGTTGCCTGCTGCTACCGGAAAAGCAACAGAAACCGATTACTTGTACCAGCCCAATCGGGAAGAAATACTCAGCGGCCTTATTCCCAAATCATTGAAAGTTCAATTGTTTAAAGCCGTACTCGAATCCAACGCCTCCGAGAACGGTGCCCGCATGACGGCCATGGATAAGGCAACTGAAAATGCCGGTGAACTTCTGAAAGAGCTACGATTAACGTATAACCGTACACGTCAGGCAGCCATCACAAAAGAAATCCTGGAGATTGTTGGCGGTGCCGAAGCGCTAAAGGCTTCTTAAAACGGCAAGTCCTTACATCAACTCGGGTTAACCGATGCCATAATTCTTTCAACTATTGAAAGAATATTACCTGAGGTGGGTTCAGGCATTTGGCTTGCTTGGAAAATTACATGTAAAATCTATCTTGCATCTGCAAAATTGGGCCCCTCCTGATTAATTTCTCAAGATGCAGTGATGCAGAAGTTCCTAAACGATTTGCCCGGTGTGGTCTATGAATTTGAAATCCGTAAGGACGGCACCCGCGGCTTCACCTTCGTAAGCGAAACAAGTAAAGAAATTCTGGGTCTTTCCTCTGAAGCTCTGCTGTCTGATTCATTATTGTTACGCCAACGGATTTTTAACGATGACTTAACGGAGTTTGAACAAACACTACAGGTTAGTCATGAGCATAAATCCACCTGGAATTGGGAAGGACGAATTTGGGTCAATGATTCGTTACGGTGGATTGAAACCCGTTCGAATGCGTATGAAGATGGAGATCGGATTCTAAGGAGAGGAATCATCATTGACATCACCGAGCGAAAACTGCTGGAAGAAGAAAAGGAATTTCAATACCAGACCTTGGTCGAAAACCTTCCGTTGGGAGTGGGCGTGCATATGAATGGAAAGATCGTGATGGCCAACGCTCATGCCTATAAACTTTTTGGAGCAAAATCCCATGAACTGCTCGGCCGAAACCCCATGGACTTTGTTCACCCTGACCACAAAGCCCTGGTGTTGGCACGAATGAATAAGTTAACGGAAGGCGAGAGCGTTCCGCTGATTGAAGAAAAATTCATCACGTTAAATGGTGATGTGATCGATGTGGAGACTATTGCCATGCCGTTCACGTACAAAGGGCAGCCGGCTGTGCAACTTATCGTTCGCGATGTAACCGAACAAAATAAGGTTAAAGAAGAAATCAGAAAGAACGAGACCTTCTTTACCCAACTCTTCAATAACCTTCCGATGGCTGTGGTACGCTTAAACAGTACCGGCCAGGTTGAGCTTATTAACCCAGGCTTTACCGAAATGTTTGGCTACACCCTGGAGGAATTAAAAGGAAAAAACCTGAACGATTTTATTGTGCCCGAGGAATTCCGCAGCGAAGGCATGGACATCAATAATTTCATCAGTACCAACAAAGTAATCCGTGCCGAAGCCATCCGGAAAAATAAAAATGGGAAACTCGTGAACGTACTGTTGTACGGCCTTCCGGTTCGACTCGAAAACCAGGTAATTGGTATTTATGGGGTGTATGTTGACATTACCGAGCGTAAACGAATGGAAGAGGAGTTACAAGTGCGGAATTCCGAGCTCGATCATTTTGTCTATAAAGTTTCACACGATTTGCGCGCCCCGCTATCTTCCATACTCGGACTGGTAAACCTGGCCAAATTCCCGGACAATGCCGATAGTCCGTACGATTACCTCAACCTTATCGGACAAAAAGCCAACAGCCTGGATTTGTTTATCAGTGACGTGTTGAGCCACTCCAAAAACCTGAAAATGAATGTGGCCATTGAGCTGGTTGATCTGAAGAGTATATTGCTTCGGGTTTTATCCGACTTAAATTATCTGAATGGAGCCAACGATGTAGAGTTTGAAATTAAGACCAACGACACACCCTTCTACAGTGATCCGTGGAGGATTTCTGAAATTTTCAGAAACCTGGTCTCCAACGCCATTAAATACCGCCAACTGAACAGTGCAAAGCCGTTAGTGAAAGTGAATATTACCGTTACCGAAACTTCCGCCAGGGTGAGTTTTGCCGATAATGGCATTGGCATTGAAAAGGAAAACCTGGACAAGATTTTCGAGATGTTTTACCGCGCTACCGATAAATCGGATGGCTCCGGAATAGGCTTATATATCGTTAAAAATGCTGTTGAAAAGTTGAATGGAACAGTTTCAGTAGATAGTATTGCAGGTAAAGGAACTACCTTTAAACTGGAGTTGCCTAACCTGCGAAACAACAATTGAGGCGACAGCATTTTCCATGAAAATAATCGAAGTTACTACACCTGCTCATCAGCGCGAATTTCTCTTGCTTCCGGTACGGCTGTATGCGAATAATCCGTACTGGATACGCCCGCTTGACAAAGATGTAAATGGCGTTTTTGACAAAACACTTAACAAGAGTTTCCAGCAAGGCGAGTGTATCCGCTGGATTCTGCAAAACGATCAACACGAAACCATTGGCCGGGTGGCCGCTTTTATAAATCAGAAAACCATTCACAAGGGTAACGATCAACCCACCGGGGGCATGGGTTTTTTTGAATGTATCAACGAGCGGCAGGCTGCTTTTATGTTGTTCGATGCCTGTAAGCATTGGCTGCATGAACGCGGCATGGAAGCTATGGATGGCCCGATTAATTTCGGTACACGCGATCGTTGGTGGGGTTTATTGCTGGAGGGCTACGAGAAGGAGCCCAACTATCAATGCAATTACAACTTTCCGTACTATAAGGATTTTTTTGAGGGGTATGGTTTCCAGGTGTACTTCTACCAACTAACCTTTGGCCGACCCGTTATTGGCCCGCTGGATCCTAAACTGTACATGAAAGCCGAATTGATCGCGAAAAATCCGGACTACAGCTTTTCTTATTTGCCAAAAAAAGAGTGGGAAACACTGCCCGGCAAAATTAAAACGGTTTACAACAAGGCCTGGGCAAAGCGTGGTGAAATTCCTGAGCTTACGGAAGCACAAGCCCGGCATTTGGTGAAACAACTTAAACCCATTATGGACGAAAAGTTGATGTGGTTTGGGTACTACCGGAGAGAGCCTATTGCTTTTTTTCTTTCTTTGCCCGAAGTGAACCAGATTTTTAAGTATGTTAATGGTCAGCTAAATTGGATGGGGAAACTTAAATTCTTGTGGCATACCTGGCGAAAAACAAATAAGAAAGCCTATGGAATTTTATTTGGAGTGGTGCCCGAGCACCAGGGCAAGGGTGTTGATGGAGCCATTATTGAAACGTTCAGGTTTATGGTACAGCAAGATCATTTCCAATACCGCGATTATGAAATGAATTGGATTGGCGACTTTAATCCGAAAATGATCCGTGTGGTTGAACAGATTAATGCCACTATTGTTAAGAGACATGCCACGTATCGGAAATTATTTGATCCCACCAAACCTTTTAAGCGAATGCCCATAGTTGGATAGTGTATGAATCAGGATCAGGATACTCCTTCCGGTTTTTTATTTCGCAACCTGCTGAAAGGTTTGCTGTGGTTTGGTGTAATCATTACCGTATACATTCTTCTGGAAGGTTACCTGGAGGAAACCCTATCACACGAGATTAACCACATTGCCAATAAGCAACTCCTGCTATTCTCCATTTTTACGATTTCTGAAATTGTTTTTGGGCTCATCCCACCGGAGTTTTTTATGATCCTCTGGCAACATCAGGGCGATCTATTAAGTTATGTGCTTAACCTTTCGGTACTTGCGGTAATATCCTACGGAGCCGGTGTGCTGGGCTATTACATTGGCATTACTTTCACCAAAACTTCTTTTTTCAGAAAGCTGCACACAAAGTACCTTGTTCAATATGATTATAGCCTGCAAAAATACGGCATGTATTTGGTGTTGGTAGGGGCGATAACGCCCGTTCCGTTCTCGGCCATGTGCATGCTGGCCGGCTCAGTACAACTTCCTTTTAAAACATTTTTACTGGTTTGCATCGCACGGATATTCAGGTTTGCTGCCTATGGATGGATGGTATGGAGTTTTCCGGGTTGGTTCAATAGTTAGGCATTTATAGCGCATTAGGGAAGTCTAGTTACTTTTAATTACTTTAGTTTATTGCATCACGCCTATGAAAACACTCGGTATTATAAGCCTGATGAGCCTCGCACTCATCACACACGCCCAGGTCATTAAGCCTAAAGACCTTGAAATGGCAAAGAAGAAATCCATCGCGCGGGTCGACTCCCAGTATGATGTATACAAGCAATCCGCTTTGGGGATTTGGGAGTATGCCGAAGTGGGGTATAAGGAAGTAAAAAGCTCGGCAGAGTTACGTAAATTATTATCTGATAAAGGATTTACGGTAACGGAAGGTGTAGCCGGAATTCCCACAGCGTTTGTGGCTACGTTTGGGTCAGGAAGTCCGGTTATCGGAATCCTGGCCGAGTACGATGCCTTACCCGGGCTTTCACAAAAAGCGCTGGCCGAAAAAAGCCCCGATCCGTCACGCACGGCCGGTCATGCCTGCGGGCATCACCTGTTTGGGGTAGCGTCAGTGGCGGCTGCCCTTGAGCTAGCAGAGACCATGAAGCAAACCGGTTTGAAAGGAACTATAAAAGTTTTCGGAACTCCAGCCGAGGAAGGCGGATCGGGAAAAGTATACATGGTGCGCGAAGGATTGTTTGACCAGGTGGATGTAGTGTTGCATTGGCATCCCAGCAGTGCTAATTCAGCTAACCCTGCCTCTTCATTGGCGAATGTTTCGGCTAAATTCAGGTTCAGGGGAATTTCAGCACACGCTGCAGGCGCTCCGGAAAAAGGCCGGTCGGCATTGGATGCCGTTGAAGCCATGAACTACATGGTTAACATGATGCGCGAACATATTCCTTCCGATACCCGCATTCATTATGTGATTACGCGCGGAGGCGAAGCGCCCAACGTGGTTCCCGATTTTGCCGAAGTATACTATTATGCGCGCCATCCAAAGCGGGATGTGTTGCAGGAAATTTTTGGCCGCATAATGAAAATTGCCGATGCGGCCGCTTTGGGAACCGAAACGAAAATGGAAATGGAGATAATTGGTGGGGTTTATGATTTGTTACCCAATGATGCATTGGCCAGACTTGTGCATAAGAATTTAGGATCCGTTGGAGGGGTAGCGTACACACCGGATGAGGTGGAATGGGGTAAAAAAATTCAACAGACGTTAATCGGTTCAAATCAACCGCCCATAAGTTCAGCGGCCCAGGTGGAACCGTACCAGGTGGATGCTTCCGGGAGTGGCGGTTCTACCGATGTAGGCGATGTTAGTTGGGTGGTGCCTACTGTTGGGTTTCGTACCGCCACCTGGGTGCCGGGCACACCAGGTCATAGTTGGCAGGCGGTTGCCTGTGGCGGAACCGACATCGGTATGAAAGGAATGATGGTGGCAGCCAAAACCCTTGCGCTGTCAGGAATTGATTTGCTCAATGATCTTGCTCAAATCCAAAAAGCAAAAGCGGAATTCTTAACGCGCAGGGGAGCGAATTTTAAATATTCGGCACTGCTTGGTGACCGTAAACCGGCTCTAAATTATAGAGACTAAACAGAATCGCCTGACAGGTTAGTATCAGGCGATTTTATTTTAGCTTGTTTTTGTTGCCGGACATGTATTCAGTCCAACCAGCGTATACAACGGGCAAAAACTTACTAAGCTTGTCAACACAAATACAACGCCAAGAACAACCAACACAATTCCGAGTGTTCCGGTAATGGTTCCTGTAAAGTAAAGTGCGGCAAACACAAGGGCGAGCATCACACGTATGATGCGATCGACATTTCCCATATTCTTTTTCATAATGATAAGGTTTAGTTTTTCCAATACGTATTGAATATCCAAACAAGCGCATACACGATCGCAAAACATAAAGTACAAATCACAATAAGCGTATAAGCTTTGCGCTTCATGGCGTGGTTGAATAATCAAAAATATAGAAAGGGAAGCTACCCGGCTGGTGATAAAAGTCACAACTGACAAAAATCATCCTGCACTACCGATGGGGTTTCAATAGAAACCGTTCGCTGGCGGCTGCTTCCACCTTTTCTTTTGAATAGAAAACCGGAAAATGTTTATCCTCGGCCCAGGCCGAAAACAGGTTTTTGTAATACGGGCTCGTAACGTTTCCGCTTTGCCCGGGTGCATTGCTGAACAAGGTATTGTCCCAATTGGCCACATCGGCAACCATACGAAAGGTTGCACCATGGCTTTGATTGTCGCCATTGCCGGTCATGCCCGGGGTTGTGGCCGAACCTCCGCGTGGGTAAGGTCCGCATTCCAGTAAAGCTCTGATCGAATCGTTCACGGCATTGCTTAACGGATGCTTGATGAGTACATGGTGATAATTTGGTTGTCCATATTGCCATTGACCCGGATCTGAACCAAGTTTTTCAGTAAGTGTGGCAACCGCTTCGTGCAAGCATTTCTGCAGAAACTGATCGCGTCCATTTAATTCCGGCCGGTTGCTGTTAATCCAGGACATGACCCTTCGCAGCGGCACCGATCGGATAAGATCGTGTGCTTCTTCGGGCACAAATAGCGGATGTGCATGCTGAAGAATTTTTCGTTCCCAGGCCATGTAGATAGCGGCCGGTATTGAATTTTTATCCAACACATAATCCCAACCAAGCAGGGAATCGATAGCTGCCGTTACCCGGGCATCATTACTTTTCAAGTTTTTTAACAACGGCACTAATTTACGTGCGGGCAACGACAGGTAGTCAAACTGTAACTGCATCATATCTTCTTGTGTGAGCATAGGCTTACCAGCCAACACTTCATTCACCCTGTTGGCGCGACTGCTGTCAGCCCATTCCCACCCAACGGAATTGCGGTGGGGGTAATCTTCAGCCACCAGGTTTTCATTGGCCGTTGCCCAAAATCCTTTATCCGGATTGTAAACATTGGGCAAGGACTTGATGGGTAAATATCCATCCCATTCATACCGTCCATCACCCGGTACGGGCATAAGGCCATCCCACGTGTGGCGAACGGGTGCGATACCAACAACCTGCCAGCCAATGTTGCCGGCTTTATCAGCCCAAATCATGTTCTCACCCGGAATGTGGCTGTACGAGCAAGCTTCCCTGAATTCTTCCCAGGTGGTGGCAACGTTCATCCGCAAGCTGGCCAGGTAGGGGGCGCCACCCGGTTCAAGCCATGCACAGCGTACGGCATACGCTTTTTTTCTTTTTGCGTCAACGTACGTAACCGGGCCATGACGGGTGTACTTGTGCTCAACGAAAACATCACCCGATCCTTTAACCCGAATGGTGTCGTTGATGATGGTCATGTCTTCCCAGTTGTCATTGTATTTATATTGATTCAGGTTTTCAGGATGGAGTTCGTAAACCATCAGGTCTTCACCATCAATATCAAATACGGTAAGCCCCCAGGCGCCCACTTCATTGTGCCCGATGGAGATGCCGGGAATGGTCGGTTCACCACCCCCCACCACATTCCAGCCCGGTGCATTCAGATGAACCATATAGCGAAGGGAAGGAACCGACAACGCCCGGTGCGGATCGTTAGCCAGCAAGGGATATCCGCTGGCCGATTTTTTCCCGCTCACCACCCAGTTATTACTCCCGATTGTTCGCTGGTCGTTTGTCATTATTTCTTCGTGTGCCTGATGATCAAGCTTTGCCAGCAGCGTATAGTTATCCGGATCAGGGTTGGCTTGCGCTAACAAATCATCGGGTTTAAAAGTTATAGGTTTCCGAAAGGCATCGTATAGTTCAAGGATATTTTCAAACAGGCCTTGTGGATCGATGGCGGCATCTAACGATAAATCGGGGGTGCCGGGCTCAAACACTTTTAACTCCATAACTTTCTCTTTTCCCAGCAAGACTACAGCCTGTGCAATAGTAAGTTCATCGGTGATGTTGCCTAACAAGCCCTGGTGGCGGGAAACAACCAGGTCGGGTGTCCAATACCCGGGGGTTATGCCGAGCCATTTAAACTCTAACGGAAGCAATTCCGGATTTTTCTCTACCTCACGAATATACGTATTGATGCCGTTGGTAAAGGCTGTGATGATTTGTTCGCCTCGCGGATGGTAGTGGTTTAATTCTTTTTTCAGGTCGCCCCGGTATTTGAATAGCCGCGCTCCGATGTCGCGTTTTAATTCACGTTCACCGAGGATTTCGGCTACCGTACCCGAAGCTTGCCTGCGCCAGATTTCAAATTGAAAGAGCCGGTCTTTTGCCGCGCAATACCCTTGCGCAAAAAACAAGTCGTGTTCGGTTTGAGCGTAGATGTGGTTAACCCCATTTTCATCGCGGATAACTTCAACCGGTTTTTGCAGGCCGGCTACCGGTATCGGTGTGCCTTCAGGAAGGGGAGCCGAACAACTAATAAAAAGAACGAACAGGAACAGCCACAGATGTTTCTTCATGAAGTAAAATTTAAGAAGCTGCCAATTTCAACACCGCCTCAACAAACCGGTCCAGGTCTTTGGTGGTGGTGTATACATGGGGAGTTACCCGAACGCAACTGATGTTTTCCCATTTGATGGAGGTAGTATGAATTTGGTGATCGTTAAACAGCCGTGTAGTGATATCTCCAGGATCTATTCCATCAATCGAAAAGGACCCCAGCGCGCAGGCGTATTCCGGTTTGAGGGAGGCATGTAGTTTAACCCGCGGATTTTTGATCACTTTCTCTGACCAATAGTTTTTCAGGTAGTGCAGGCGGGTTTCTTTTCGTTTGCTCCCGATGGCATGGTGAAAATCAACCGCTTGCCCGATGGCTTGTTCAGGCGCAAAGGAACGGGTTCCCAGCGTTTCAAATTTCCGAATATTGTTATCCGTAGGTTTGTCGTTGGGAAAGAGGGGCCACAATCCGGCAATGTTTTCTTTTTTCACATACAACATGCCCGTTCCAAACGGTGCACAAAGCCATTTGTGTAAACTTGTTCCGTAGTAGTCGGGGTTGAAATCGGTGATTTTAAAATCCATGTGGGCAAACGTGTGGGCGCCATCTACCAGGGAAATGATGTTGCGTTTGCGGGCTTCTTCACAAAGTCGTTTCACCGGAAAAATCTGGCCGGTCCAGTTTATCATGTGGGTGATGTGCCAGATTTTTGTTTTGGAGGTGGTAGCGTTGATGAATTCTTTTAAAATGCTGTCCTCATTTTCAACCGGCAGGTTAATATTCAACCATTTGATTTTGATGCCATCGCGCATTTCTTTCTGCTTCCAGGCTTGAATCATGTTCGGGTAATCCTGTTTGGTCATGATGATTTCATCGCCTTTGGTTAGGGTAAGCCCCCAGGTAACGGTTGCCAGGGCTTCGGTAGAATTTCGGTTGATCGCAATTTCTTCGGGAGATGTGCCGCCCAGGTCGGCCAATTTTCTGCGCACCGCTTCGCGTCCCTTATCCAAAATCTGCCACATGTAATACGTTGGTGCTTCATTGCTTAAATGGTAATAGCGGTCAACGGCATCCTGTACTACTTTGGGCTGCGGACTAACCCCACCGTTATTCAGGTTGAGAATGTTTGGCGATACCGTAAACGCCTGGGCCATGCGCGCCCACAGGTCTTCATCGGTTGCCGCTTCCAACGGTGATAATTTATTCAGGTAAAAAAGTGCATCGGAAATATCTTCGGCCAGGGCTTGTTGTGCCAGCGGTGTAAGGGCCAGGGTTCCGGCTGTGCCGGCCAGTTTTCTAAAGAATGATCTGCGGGAGTTCATAAGGTTGTGTTTAGGATAAGAAATATAACCCAATGCTCTGGATAAGAAAATTCAATTTATACAAAAGGGTGGGCAAGGATACCGGTACCAAGAGACAGTTGACAAAAAGCAATTGACGAGACACCAGCTGTCAACTACTTTTCGCGGCATTATATGCTTAACATAACACTAGAGGCGGCTCGAAAAACTTATAAAATCTGGTCAATGGCCCTGATGGCTGTAGTCAACCGGAGCGTTTCGCTTCCGCTGATAACCCGGTACGGTACGCCCAGGGCTTCCAATTCCTTTTTATAAAGGGCGAATAATTGTTCGCGCTGATGCGGATGTTCGCGTTGTGGATCGTTCTCCCACGGAATGTCAATGTTGGTGAGCAGGTGAAGATCATAACTGCGGTTGTTCAGCATGCGCACGATTTCCGGATTGCAGGTTCCGTATTTGAACTCGCTCCAGATTTTTATCACCACCAGGTTGGTGTCGCAAATGAGCACCTTGTTGGTTTCCAGTGCCAATTCATCTTCGGTTAGTAGCTGGTACTTTGCAATGGTCAGCAAATCTTCCTGAACATAAGGTCGGTTAAGCCGGTCAATGTAATGCCGCGCGTATTCGGGCACCCAAACCGTTTGGTAATGTTTTGCAAGCGCGAGGGATAATTGTGTTTTACCGGTACACTCTGGCCCAACAATGGCGATTCGTTTTATCATGCTGTTCTTAACCATTGTACCCTCCGGATTAAATACCCAGGTTTCGGATGCCGGCTGCCCAATACAACATCGCTTTTTTCTTTTCGTAGTCGGCCATGAGTTTTACCAGTTTGGTCTGCGATTGAATAAGTCTTTCTTGCTGGATGTTGATTCTGAATAAATCGCTCTCGCCATTTTCAAAGTTTAGCAACTCGGCTTGCAGCAATCGCTCAAAGTTGCGCACCATATCGGCCTGGTTTACCATAATGGCTGCGGTATTCACCAGTGTATTATGGGCTGCGTTGATGTCGTTGATAATTTGGCGTTCGGCCAGGTTTCGCTCATATTCGGTTCCGGTAATCCGCAATTTGGTTTGCGCCAGTTGGGCGCGCTCTTTCCGGATGAAAACCGGGAAGCTGAAATCCAACCCGAACTTATAGTTGTTGCCCAGGGTAAAGTTTGTATTTCCCGATGGATCAAACGGCTGGTTCAGGAAGTTGTAATTCAGGTCTAAACGGGGTTTTAAAAATTCGGTAGCTAACCTGCGGTCAACCTCCAATTGAAATAGCCGGACAGAAAGTTTTCGCAGTTCCGGATGATTCTGGCGCGCCTGTTCGGCAAGTTCATCCAATCCTTGCCGGGAAAGCACCAATAAGTCGGGCTGAAGAACCGGTGCCATGCGAAAGTCGAGGGCCAACGGATTGTTGAGGCTGTCCCACAAATAGGTACTGATTACGATGCCGGAGTTTTGAAAATCAAGCAAGGCTTCCTGTTGTTCGATCAACCGCTGCTGAAGTGTAATCTTGGCCTGAACCGAATCAACCGGTGCGGCTTCGCCCTGCGCCACATTAATTTTCGTTCTCCTGAAAATATCCTGGGCTACCCGGACGCCTCGGTTTAATAACCGGAAGTTGTAGTAAGCATTATACCAGTTCCAGTAATCGTATGCGGCATTCAACAAGAGGTTATTGATTAAGCGAACCTGTTCGGCTTCTGCCATATCACCAAAGAGTTCGGCTTGTTTCAGTGCGGCCCTGCGCTCATCGGTAATGAGCCCGCGGCCTAATGGTAACGACACACCCGCATAGACTTGTTTATAGTCGTACTGATCGGAGATGTACCGTTCCGGATTAAGAAATTGTCCTTCGTTTCGCTCCACACCAATCTTTGGATCTACCGGAAAAATGGTGGGGAACTTCAATACACCGTCCAGTATTTTATAATATTCAGTGTTGCTGAAGTTTTTCGTGGCGTATTGAATTTCAATTCTCGGATCAAAGTTTCCGCGTGCCAGCCGGATTTCCTGCCGGGCAAAGTCACTCAGCAGGGCTGCCTGCCGCGCCACCGGATGTTGTTGCGTGATGAGGTAGTAAAAATTTTCCAGGCTGAAGGGGCGAACGGTATCGGGCAAAACAAAAACCGAATCGGTGTAAGACTGTGCCGCCACCGTAGTCCACAGCGAAGCAAGAGCAATGAAACACCAGGCTTTACTTGTCATCAATCGTATTTTCTTGAGTTGCCTTACGCTCCAGCACTTCATCCAGCGGTGCCCGGTACAAACTGGGCGGGAAACCATTGAGTTGCCGCCAGATTTCGTACCACACGGGCACATCGTCCAGCATTACCCAACCTTTAATCCCTGAGCCCATACGCAATTGTTTTGGCCACGGCTCATCTGCTTTGTCGGGTGTGATCAGGACGCGGAACTCACCGGGTTTTGAGTTTACATAATCGATAACGGTTACCTCACCGCCAAACGTACCTACGGAAACGCTGGGCCAGCCCGAGAACTGGAGAGCAGGCCAGCCATCGAAAATAATCCGCACCTTACGTCCTTTGCTGATCAACGGCACATCCATAGCCTTAATGTGCATTTCTGCGGCCATGTCGGATATGGTAAGCGGTAAAATGGTGCACACTGCATCGCCTTCTTTAATGGTTTCGCCAATCCCTGCTTTCATGGCTTTTACCATTACCCCATCTTGTGGCGCGATGATCTGGTACTGCTGGTTGCGGATGTGCATGTTGGCATACTCGTTACGCAGTTTGGCCAGCTCGGCTTCGTTGTCGAACATATCCGCTTCGGTATTACTGCGGTCTGATTCGGCCTTGCTGATTTTATCCATATACTCCGCCTCTACGCGGTCCAGTTCAATTTGGGCACTCAGGTAATCGGCCTGTGCCCCCTGGTATTGGTATTCAATCTCCTGGTACCGGGTTAGCGGAATGTTGCCGGCTTCAAACAGTTTTTTATTCCGTTCGAAAATATTTTCCATGTTCAGGAAGCGGATGCGTTCGGCTTCGCGATTGGCCTGCGCCTGGTCAATTTTATTTTTCATGGCCAGCCGCAGGGCATTGATCTGGCGCGTTAGTGCACGGGCCTTATCCCCTTTAGCCGTCAGGCTGTTTTCTTTGGCTTTGATCTGTTCGCTCAACCGCAGCAGCAGTTGCGGATCAAAAAACTTATCACGAATCTCGGCAAGGGTAATAATGGTATCGCCTTTTTCTACGTATTCACCTTCGCGTATGTGCCACTGTTGAATCCGCCCGGCAATGGCCGACTCAACGGTTTGGGGCCGGTTCATTGGATTAAAAGCAGTAACCAAACCGGTACCGCGGATGTTTTGTTGCCAGGGCACAAAAAGCATGATCAGGAAAATCAGGCCAATGCCGATAAGCCAACGGGCCAGCACTCTTCCGGTCTTCGGCCTTTTCAGAGCTCGCAGGGAATATAGTCGCTCCTGCGCAATAACCTTATCTATTCGTTGCCTTGAAAGATTGAGCATACTTATTCAATATATTTAGTAATGATGCCTTCTTTAAGCAGTGCATCAAATTTTCCTTCCGCCTCAATCCGGCCTCCATGCATCACCAGCACGCGGTCGCAAGCGGCCATGATCACCGGATCATTGGATACCGCCAACAGCGTCCAATGCTTGTCTTTATTAACCAGGCATTGAATCAGGTCCAGCTTGGCGTTGCGTTTTAATCCGTCAAAGAAATCGTTAAGGATGATCAGCTCCGGTTTTTTGGCGAGACACCGGGCCAGGATTAATTTGTGGATGTTGGAGTTCGACCAGCCTTTGCCTCCGCTGGTGAGGTGCGTGTTGAGACCATCGGGCAACCGATTAACATCATCGGCCAGACCAACACTTTCCAGGGCATCTATCGCATCTTGTACACTTTCCATGGGCTTCCCCACGGTGATGTTCTCTAAGATGGTCCCATCAAAAATATCTTCCTGCGAAATATTCTTCCCGATCTTATCGCGCAGGTGCGTCAGGTCGAGGTCGCGCATGGAATAATTGTTAATGGTTACCACCCCTTCATAGTCAGATAAAATGCCCGAAATAATATTGGTTAAGGTTGTTTTGCCCGAGCCACCCGCCCCGCTAATACAGACATGTTCACCCGGTTTTATACTTAGGTTAATGTCTTCAAGCATGTAGCCTGAGCCGTCCGGGTATTTATATTTTAATTCCTTTACGCGGATGGCATACCCTAATTGCAAGGACTTTTTGGTGATATCGAGTCCACCTGTTTTTTCAAGGGGCAAATCGGTAACCTGCGCCACCTTGTCAACCGCTGTAAGCAGATCGTACACCACATCCATGTACATGATGATTTTTTCAACGGAGTTGAGTAAGAGTATGATAATTACTTCGGAAGCAACAAACTGTCCAAGCGTTATCTGCCGGTCAATCACCAGGTATGTACCAACAATCAGTAAACCACCGGTAACGACAACTTTAAAAAGAAGAATAAATGAAAATTGCGTGATCAGAACTTTAAAGTGAGTTTTCCGGTACTTCAGGTAATTGTTAACATTGTAATCGGTTTTTTTAATTGGTAACTCGGTATTGCCCGCCAGTTTAAAGGAGTTGATGGCGCGCGCCAGTTCCTCCAGCCATTGCGCTACTTTGTATTTATATTTTGATTCCTGGATGGACGAATCAAGCCCTTTTGGACCAGTGAAGTAAAAGATAACAATCAGGAAACTCAGCAGGCCGATGCTGAAGAAAACAAAGAACGGGTGGTAGAGCGAAAGCAGCACCAGTCCGAAAAAAATCTGAATAACACCCGAAGCCAGGTCGATGAGTAGCTTAGGTAATCCCTTTTGGATGGTAATCACATCAAAGAAGCGGTTTACCAGTTCCGGGGCATAATTGCCCATAATAGCTTCTGCCCGCAGACGCGGAATCCGAAAGGCAAACTCGAACGATGCTTTTGTGAAAATTTTTCGTTGCAGGTATTCCACCAGGCTGATTTGCACTAATTGCATTCCACCCGCTACAAGGGTGCCGATGATGATGATAGCTATAAGCACGTAGATGGAACTGAAAAACACGCCTCCAGAAATCAACTCAACGGTGGTTTGAATGCCGAGGGGTAACACCAGGCTGATCAAGCCGGCCATGAAGGCGTAAAAGAAAATGTAATTAATTTCTTTTCGTTCACTGTGCAACAGCCGGAACAACCGACTTACCGGGCTAAGGGTTTTGCCCGATGCGGATTCTTCGGTGTATTCGCTCACCAATCCTTCATACGCAAAGAGGATAAAGAAAATCACTTCGCCCTCATCGTTTGTAAACCACGGATTACTGGCTGTAAAATCGTTCTCCTGTAGACCGTGCAACCCCAATGTCGTTGTGCGTTTCTTTTTTTTGTGGGTGTCAATCAGTACGGGTTCCAGTTTAGTATCCTGGCGGGTAAAAGCCAGCATCAGACTGTCTTCTTCATTCACAAACCGGTTGAACGTTTCCGCATCCAGGTGATACTCCATGAGCATCACCCGGATTTTGGTTCCTGCCTCCAGCAGATCGCGTTTAAATTCATCAAACTCATCTGCGGCATAGGTACGGTTGTTGGCTTCCACGAAGCGCAGGCCATAGGCATCGTACTGGTGATCCAGGTGCAGGGACGACTCGCGAAGAATGCGGATGATATGTTCGTTGGTCAACATGATTTGAAGTACGGTCTGCAAACTATTTTCAGGGCCGCTACAAGTAGTGGCTGTGCGCCCCTAAAATAATGCATCCGGATGATTTAATTGTACGGCTAACAGGGATTGTAGCCAAGATGTTTAAGCAGGCTGAACAAATGCCGGCTTTAATTCGATTACATTACGAAACAGGATCAGTTTTCCGGTTTTCTCCATGCTTTTTAACAAGCGGGAAATCACCTCACGTGAAGAATTCAGGTCGTTGGCAATTTGCTGGTGTGTGAGGTTAAGCTGATGGGTATTTAGTTTTTCAGACTGGTTCAGCAGGTAGTACGTTAACCGTTCATCCATACTTTTAAAGGCGATATGATCGATCACCTGTAGCAATTCTTCAAACCGGTTGCGATAGGTTTCGAGCACAAAATAATACCACGACCGGTAGTTCTTCATCAGATTATCCATCAACTCAAGGGGTATAGCAATTACTTCCGTGTCTTCAATGGCTTCGGCCAGCATCTGGCTTTTTTCATGTTTGGTAGCACAGATCATGGAAAGGGCACAGGCATTTCCGGGCTCCAGGAAATACATAAAAAATTCGTTGCCGTCATCGCCTTCGCGGTAGAGTTTTACGCGCCCTTTGGCGATGAGCATGGACGATTGAAAATACTGCCCGGGCCGGATGATTTGTTCGCCCTGCTTAAAGCTTTTGATGGTGGCGGAAGAAGCGATCACCTCCTGCAACTCCCGATCGAACATGGGATAGGATTTCCGGATGAGGTGTATAATGCGATCTTTCATGCCAGGATTAAATACTTTCTAAAGTTTAGCGTACTCAACAATAAAAGCATCCGGAAATTTCTTCTTCAATTCATCCCTGAACTGATTGGCTTTTGTGCGGTTGGGAAATTGGCCAAGTATAAGCGCGTAATACTTAACGCCATTAATAATTTTTACCTGTACGGTAACCTTTTTTTTGTAAGAGCTTTTCAGGTTTTCAGCAAGGCGCATCAGGTTTACCAATTCCTGGTACGTGCCAATCTGCACCCCAAAGCCAGCGGGCTTCATGCGGGCAATTTCAAAATTGTAAAACTCTTTTTCGTCTACCGATACCTGCCCGATCGATTTGGCCGGATCGCTGCGCCTGCCATCGCCCGCATCAATAACTTCAAGGGTTACATCGGCCAATCCCTGGTTAACAAAACCGAGCTGTTCGGCTGCACGCCTCGACAAGTCAATAATCCGTCCGTCAACATAAGGACCACGGTCGTTGATGATCACTTCAACCGATTGATTGTTGGCCACATTAGTCACTTTCACCTTCGTGCCAAACGGCAGGGTTTTATGTGCAGCCGTTAATTTGCTGTGTTTGTACTTTTCCCCACTGGCCGTGGGATGCCCTTCAAATTTGTCGGCATAAAACGATGCTTTGCCGCTTTGAACCTGTGCCTGCACAAGGGTAAAAAACCCTATTAAACAAAGTAATAGAAGGAGTTTTTTCATAAGCCGGAGTTATTCGACAAAAATAAGCAAACGAACCGTGAACATTGGCGAATTCATCATTTAAGTCTACCT
Organism: uncultured Roseivirgaceae bacterium; assembly: GCA_964583905.1. Lineage (GTDB taxonomy): Bacteria > Bacteroidota > Bacteroidia > Cytophagales > Cyclobacteriaceae > UBA2336. The sequence goes on along the minus strand of CAZOYJ010000033.1, from coordinate 3,858 downwards.
TTGCCCGGCAAATAATAGATCGTAAATTATTTGCCATGCTCCACGATAAATCCAAATTCCTTTTTGAGGCCCTCACCTACGATGACGTTTTGCTGGTGCCGGCCTACTCGGAGATTCTTCCCCGCGAAACCAACATTACCGGTAAATTAACCCGGAATATCCGCATCAATATCCCCGTAGTTTCGGCTGCCATGGATACGGTTACCGAAACGGAAATGGCCATCAGCATGGCGTTGGAAGGTGGCCTTGGATTTATTCATAAAAACATGTCCATTGAACGACAAGCCGAACAGGTACGCAAAGTAAAGCGTTCGCAAAGCGGGCTCATCATCGATCCGGTTACGCTTAGTGTAAATTCAACGGTTCAGGATGCGGATAACATCATGCGTGAGTTTAAAATCGGGGGCATACCGGTGGTGGATGGAAACGGCAAGTTACTGGGAATTATTACCAACCGCGACCTTCGCTTTCAGAAAGACCTGAGTATTCCGGTAGAGAAAATAATGACCCGCGAAAACCTCATCACGGCAGGTGAAAATATCACACTCGAAAAAGCAGAGACCATCCTCCAACAATACAAAATTGAAAAGCTGCCGATTGTAAATAAAAAAGGTAAGCTCACCGGTTTGATTACCTTCCGCGACATTCAGAAAAAGAAAAACAAACCCAACGCTTGCCAGGATAAGTTTGGGCGATTGCGTGTAGGAGCTGCCGTGGGTGTTACCCCGGATATTCTTGATCGCGTGGAAGCCTTAAAAATTTCAGGTGTTGATGTGATCACAATCGACACCGCACACGGCCACTCAAAAGGTGTAATGGATGCCGCTAAACGCGTAAAGAAAAAATACCCTGAACTAGATATTGTGGTGGGCAACATTGGTACCGGTGAGGCTGCCAAAGACCTGGTAAAAGCCGGTGCCGATGCTATTAAAGTAGGTGTAGGCCCCGGAAGCATCTGTACTACCCGTGTGGTAGCCGGTGTGGGCCTTCCTCAACTTTCGGCCGTGTATGAAGCGGCAAAAGCCATCAAAGGTTCGGGAGTACCGGTAATTGCAGACGGAGGGATTCGATTTTCAGGCGACATGGTGAAAGCCCTTGCAGCCGGTGCCGATAGCGTAATGATCGGGTCACTGTTGGCCGGAACAGAAGAGGCGCCTGGTGAAATGATTATTTATGAGGGCCGCAAGTTTAAAACGTATAGAGGCATGGGCTCCATCGAAGCGATGGAAGACGGAAGTAAAGACCGGTACTTTCAGGATGTGGAAGACGATATTAAAAAATTGGTACCCGAAGGCATTTCCGGCAGAGTGCCCTTCAAGGGATTGGTATCTGAAGTTTTGTACCAGATGGTGGGCGGTCTTCGTGCCGGCATGGGGTATTGCGGATCAAAGAACCTGGATGCATTGAAAAAAGCAAAGTTCATAAAAATCACTACGGCTGGCGTAACCGAAAGCCATCCGCACGATGTAGCCATAACCCGCGAAGCGCCTAACTATAGCCGCAAGTAAAACCCCTGAACGCCCTATGGAGTAAAGGGTTGTTGACTTCATCCGCGGAAGCGAATAACCTCCATTTTTTCCCTATAATTGCAAAGCCAATCATACCCTGATTGGCTTTTTTTGCTTAATTCTGGGCGTAATAATACTATAAACTGCGCATGCGCATAAAGGCCTTAACCCGGTTATTGTTCATCCTTACAGGTATTTCCTGGGTGGCCTTGCTGTTCACTGACCTATCGGTTGTATTCAGTGTAAAAACGGGCCTCGAACCCGATATACCCACCTGGATACCGGGCTTGTTCTTTAACCTCTTTTTGGCCTCACTCTATTTCTATTACAAGTTTAAACTAGACCGGGACGAGCTGCTCAACTTTGTCGACTTGTTGTGGCGGGTATTTGCTACAGGGTTGGTGGTAACAGTTATTTCGCTTATGCTGCGGTTGATTGAATTTTTGCCGGGCACCGCCAAGCTCACCAGTCTCTTTATTTATTTAGAAGCCAGTTACATCATTAACCTGGGGTTGATCTCTGGATTTTTGATGGCCTCCTTCACTGTTTGGAAGCGGCTCATTTTGTATCAGAAGTCGAAATGGTTGCTCCGGCTGTGGGCATTTTTTGAGTGGGGGTTGCTGGTTGCGCTTATTTATAACAGCTTCGAATTTCCGGGTACCGAATGGCTCTATAATACGTTGCGTGCCGCTCTGGTGGTTACCGGGCTCATTCTTTCCGCCAACATGAAATGGGTTGCGTACCTGAATTTCCGGCAGAAGTGGACCAGTTTGTTGCTGTTGCTGCTGGCGATTTTTTATGTTATGTATTTATTTTTTACTGCAAACTCTGAAGCCATTACCGCCTTTGGTGAAAATCAGGGTTTTGTAGATCACCGGTACCATGTTTTCTTCTTTTCCCTTTTTGTGTTTGTTACGGTTTACAGTTCCTTTTCCTTCCTGGTTATTCTGTTCAACCTGCCCACCACATCGGTATTTGAACAAAAGTTGGAAGAGGTGGTAAACTTCCAGCGCATCAGTCAGTCTATTCAAACCGAGCAAAGCGAAGAAAGTGTTTATAATATTTTGCTGGAGACTTCCGTAAGCACCGTGTTTGCCGATGCCGCCTGGCTGGAAATTAAAAACAACGAACACGACCACCGCCTGTTCACGTACCACATTACCGAAAAAGAAGCACACGACATTATCAACCACCTGAGGGGCCATCACGTAACTGGTATTCTGGATCAGAACCCGGATAAAACAAAAAATCTTTCCAAACACTTATCGTCCTTACGGGGCTCCCGGTTCAGATCCATCCTGGCCTTCCCGATTTATGTGAAGGGCGAAAATATCGGCACGTTGGCCTTGTTGAAAGAACTGGCCGAAGGCTTTAATAAGGAGATGACCAAGATTGTCTCCACGTTTGCCAACCAGGCCGGTATTTCCATTGAAAACTTCCGGTTGATGGAAGAGGCACTTCAAAGTGAACGTTACAAAGAGGAGTTAAAAATTGCCAAAACAGTCCAGAAGAGCTTACTACCCCAGGTACTGGAGTCGGATGATGATTTTGAAATGGCTGCGTTTTCAGAATCAGCTGATGAGGTGGGTGGCGATTATTACGACACTCTGCGGGTGAACGAACATCAAGCATCGTTAATTGTCGCTGACGTTTCCGGTAAGGGCACCACTGCGGCTTTTCACATGTCGCAGATGAAAGGAATTTTTCATAGTCTGGCGCAAAACTGCATTGAACCCGATGAGTTCATGGTGCGTTCGAACAAAGCGCTTACGCACTGCCTGGAGCGCGGATCGTTTATTTCAGCTACTTTTTTCATCATCAATACACAAGAGAAAAAAGTAAGCTATTCCAGGGCCGGCCACTGTCCGCTGTTGTATTATAAAGCAGAAACCGACAGCATCCGGTACCTGAAAGATAAAGGCGTGGCGTTGGGCATGGTACGCAACAACGGATACGCCAAATTTATCGAGGCAAATGTTTTTGGATATGCACCGGGCGATATTATGGTGCTGTACACCGATGGCATTACCGAGGCAAAAAATGCGAAGGGCGAAGAGTTTGGATATGATCGGTTGTCGGAGGCTATACTGGAAGCCCGGGATAAATCGCCAAGGGAAATTCAGGAGCACCTGATAAACCGGTTGTATGCGTTTACGGGCACCGAAAACATCAATGACGACTACACCACAATGATTGTGAAGTTTAAATGAAGTATAAAAAAGTTCCGGAAACTGATTAAAGTTTCCGGGCGCTAACATTAATTAACCTTAAACGTTAAACCACATGGTCCACATTAAACGATTGCAGGAAGAAGGAGCCGATATAATCGTACCTATCGGTGAAATTGACG
>CAZOYJ010000032.1:18127-22438 GCA_964583905.1 uncultured Roseivirgaceae bacterium | reverse complement strand
AGCGTTGGTTCTTAGCCGCAGTGCCATTCGGCTGCATCAGCAATCTTCGCCCTTCATCAATCCTCCACCTGTTGATAAGCACACGAATAAAAAAGCCCCCGGATAAATCGGAGGCTTCCTTGTAATCAACAATTCACTGGTCAGGCGGTAAGCTGGATTTCTTCGCCTTCTTTATTCAGAAACTTAAATTCGGTTACGCCCATGGATGAGTCCATTTCCATGTTCACCCAACGCTTGTATTTAAAAAACCATTTTACACGCTGCGAAAAAATTCCCTTTGTGAAGTATGCGTAGAGATATGGATGCAAGGCCAATACAAGATCTTTCTCGTTTTGCTTCACCAGCAAATGATCAAGCATTTTCACGATTTGATCCGACACCAGAATGGAAGCCATAATTTTACCGGTGCCGTTGCACGATGGGCAAACCTCAATGGTGGCAATGTTCAACTGCGGGCGCACGCGCTCACGGGTAATCTGCATGAGCCCGAATTTGGAAAGCGGCAGCACGGTTGATTTCGCCTTATCCGTTTCCATCTCATCCTTCATCACCTTATAAATAAGCTTCCGATGATCGGGGCTCTTCATATCAATGAAGTCGACCACAATAATTCCGCCCATATCGCGTAAGCGGAGTTGCCGTGCAATTTCTTTTGCTGCTTCAATGTTTACGGAAACGGCTGTAGTTTCCTGGCTTTCTTCACGGTTGGATTTATTGCCGCTGTTAACATCAATTACATGAAGCGCCTCGGTGTGCTCAATGATCAGGTATCCGCCACCTTTCAGGCTTACCGTTTGGCCAAAAGCCGACTTAATTTGTTTCTCAATGCCGTAGTGCTCAAAAATTTTAGCCCGGCCGTTGTAGAATTTTACAATTTTTTCCTGTTCGGGAGAGATGCCCCGGATATACGCCCTTGCTTCTTCGTAAATCTTTTTATCGTCAACGTGAATGTTGTCGAACGACTCGTTGAGCAGGTCACGTAACAGGGAGGATGTTTTGTTCAATTCACCAATGAGTTTGTCATTGGGTTTGGCTTCCGGTAAGCGGGTTATCCCTTCATCCCAGGTTTTTACCAGGTTTCGAAGGTCGCGGTCCAATTCGGCAACGTCAGCTCCTTCAGCCACCGTGCGTACAATTACGCCAAAGTTTTCGGGCTTGATGGACTGAATGAGGCGCAACAGGCGTTTTCGCTCCTCGCTGCTGGTGATCTTCTTCGAAACGTTTACCGTTTTCGAGAACGGCACCAGCACCAGGTAACGCCCGGCTAACGACAACTCGCAGGATAATCGAGGCCCTTTTGTAGAGATCGGTTCCTTTACAATTTGCACCGGAATAAGCTGACCTTTCGTCAGTTGCTGGCCTATTTTGCCATGCTTGTCAATGTCCGGCTCAAGTGTAAATTTCTCAAGCTTGCCGAAGATCTTTTTCGTTCGTACCAGCTTCGTAAATTTTTGCAACGAGCTGAACTGTGGACCAAGATCTAAATAATGAAGGAAGGCATCTTTATCGTAGCCCACATCTATGAAGGCTGCATTCAGCCCCTGGACTACTTTTTTTACTGTGCCCAGGTAAACTTCACCTACGGTGAATTTACTTCCTTGCTGGTCATCATGAAATTCGACAAGTGATTTGTCTCTCAGCAGGGCTATACGACATCCATCTTGAGTTCCACTGATAATTAGTTCATTACTCAAAATGTTAAAGATTAAATGTTAAAAATCCGATGCGTACGGCTCCAGACAGAAAGCTCCTCCCAAACTGTTTGGAAGGATTATTTCTTCTTATGTCTGTTCTTCCTCAGGCGCTTCTTGCGCTTGTGGGTTGCCATTTTGTGTTTCTTTCTTTTTTTACCGCTTGGCATAGTGTTTAAAATGTTTTGACCCCCTCCGGGTTGCACCCTCAGGCAGGAGGCTGTTTGTTTAGTTTATTTTAAGTCTTTCAGATACGAATCTGCTGTTGCCTGTACAGCCGGATCCGCATCCATTGCTTTTACTTTTTCAAATTGCTCACGGGCCTTCTTCTTATTGCCCATGTTCATGTAGGCAACTCCCAACAGCAATTGGGCCTGCATATGCCTGGGATTAACTTCCGTAAGCTGTTGCAACCGTTCAATCGCCCTGTCGTATTGGCCCGACTGAATGGACAACATGCCCATGTTAAACAAGGCCGATTCGTTATGTGGGTCTTCGGCCAACACTTCACGCAACAACGCAATTCCTTGCATGGGGTTAGCCGTGGTAAGGTAGGTCATCGCCATTTTGGTTTTAACCTCCAGGTTACCCGGATCAGCCTTCAGCACCTGGTTAAAGTAATGCTGAGCTTTTGCGGCCAACTCATTTTGCCGCACCTGGTCAATTGCAAAGGTGAACGCCTGGTAATAGCTATTCCCGGCTTTCTCCCAGCTTTCCATTGTATTAAAGAACGTGGCCGCCCTGTCGGCAAACCAGGCAGCGCTATCAAATTTGCCTGCTTCCCAATACAGGTCGGCTAAAGAGTCGGCAAAGATAGCATTTTTTTCTCCAGCGCCTGAGGCCTGAAATTGTGCCCGCTGGTTGGCAATAGCCTCCTGTAAGGTTTGGGAGGGTGCCGCGTGCGGATCGGCCGGTTGAACGCCTGCTGAATCGGCTGCAATGGCTGCCGGATCATTCTGCACAACAACCTTGGGCAGGTTGAATAGCAGCACAATCAGCACCACGCTAACAACTAATAAGATAATTCTGTTTCGAAGCATAAGTCAACGTCCCCGTTGATACGGGACAAAAAATGATCACGCCTTGTCGGCCAGTTCTTTCACCTTATCGCTTGCTTTGATTTTGTTAACAAAAATCTTAGCCGGCTTAAAGCTGGGAACATAGTGCTCGTCAATTACCAGGGCGGTGTTGCGGGAAATATTGCGGGCAATTTTTTTCTTTCTCTTCTTGTTGATAAAACTGCCAAATCCACGGATGTAGATGTTATGGCCGTTCGACATATTATTTTTTATTACACTGAAAAATGCTTCAACCGATGCGGTAACATCAGCTTTATCTACTCCGGTTTTTTCAGCGATCTCGTTAATAATATCAGCTTTGGTCACGTCTTTTGAGTTTAAAATCCAATCGGGACGCCAAAGTTAATTTGTGGCCTCAGAATTAAAAATTAATATTGAAAAAATTGATAATCAGGGGGATGGAAGCACGGTATTTCTCTTCAAAAATCGTTGAATGGTACAATCTTCATAAACGAAGCCTCCCCTGGCGCAACACCAAAGACCCCTATAAAATCTGGCTTTCGGAAATCATGCTCCAGCAAACCCGCGTTCGTCAGGGGCTTCCTTACTACAAAAAATTTGTGTCTGAATTTCCCACTGTTCATGCCTTGGCCGCTGCTCCGCTTCAAAAAGTGTTGCGCCTATGGCAGGGCCTGGGGTACTATACCCGTGCCCGCAACCTGCATGCCTGCGCTAAGGAAGTGGTACATAAATACAATGGAAAATTTCCCAACACAGTTGAAGAACTGAATAGCTTGCCAGGAATTGGCGATTATACAGCAGCAGCCATAGCATCCATTTCGTTTAACAAACCTGTTGCCGTTGTTGATGGAAATGTTTTCCGGGTGTTGGCCCGGGTGTTTGGCTGTGAAACTCCCATCAACTCACCGGAGGGTAAGAAATACTTTTCATCACTTGCCAACACATTAATCAGTAATGACCAACCGGCATCCTACAACCAGGCGGTGATGGAGTTTGGCGCCTTGCATTGCACGCCCAAAAATCCACAGTGTACGGAGTGTGTATTCAAATCGGGGTGTATGGCTTTTAACCATAATCTGCAAGCGGTACTTCCGGTAAAAATTCAAAACAAAAAAAACCGGAAGCGACACTTCAATTACTTTGTTGTGAAAAAGGGCAACTCACTTTTGTTGAGCCACCGGAACGGCAAAGACATCTGGCACGGACTCTATGATTTTTACCTGATTGAAACCGGGCGATCCGTAAAGCCCGAAACCCTAATTCAAAAAGATGCCTTCCTGAAAACGCTCACTTTCACCTCGGTTACAACTTCCACCTTGTACAAACACATCCTTAGTCATCAAACCATATTCAGCAAAATGACACTTTTGGAATTGTCTGAGAGGCCGTCATCCCTACCACAATCCCTGAAATTTTATTCGCTCAAAAAAATCCCGGACTTGCCCAAACCCGTACTGATAAGCCGTTTTCTGCATGATTTCAGGATTTTATAGTTGCCATAAGATTTGGTACTTTTGTATCGGATCAGTGGTCATTGCAGCCGTGTACATGCACAGCCTTTGCAATGACTTCTTTCATTA
>CAZOYJ010000032.1:0-18027 GCA_964583905.1 uncultured Roseivirgaceae bacterium | reverse complement strand
TGGGAAAAAGAAGGCGTTACCCGATATACTACCGAAGTGGTTGCCGATAACATGACCATGCTTTCATCAAAAGGCAGCAGTTCCGGATCGGGCGATCCCGGTTATGCTGCTCCTGCAAAAGCAAGCAGTTCGGAAGGAATGGCCATGCCTGCCGATACGAGCGGGTCGGATGATTTGCCATTCTGATTGTTGAATCAAATTAAAATCACTTGGACGAGCCTCCCAGTTATACGCTACTTCAACTCTTCTCAGGCTTCGGCCTGATGCATGTCATTAGCTTTTCGGCAATTGCCGTTCTGCTGATCATCTCCGGATTGGTTTCCGGATCTGAAGTTGCTTTTTTCTCACTTAAGCCCGATGATCTGGAACGTTGTCGCGAGAGTGACGATAAACGCGACAAGCTTATCGTACAATTACTGGCGCGCCCACGCCATTTGCTGGCCACCATTCTCATCATGAACAACACAGTGAACGTGGGCATCGTAACGATTGCCACGTTTCTGATGTGGGAGCTTTCCGGAACCCGAAGACCTGAAGAAATAATTGTTGGAGTGGTAACTTTTGTCATCACTTTCTTTCTGACCTTCTTTGGCGAAATTGTTCCAAAGGTTTACGCAACAAAAAATAACCTGAAGTTTGCACGCTTGATGTCAGGGTTTTGGAAAGTGTTGATTATTCTGTGCAAGCCGTTGTCCATTCCGCTCATGCAAATGAGCAGCCTGGTTGAAAAGCGGATTGAAAAGAGGGGGTACCAAACCACCGTAGAAGAATTGAACCAGGCACTTGAACTGGCCACCTCAACCGATGAAACTACCGTGGAAGAAAAAGAAATCTTACGCGGTATTGTAAACTTCGGAACCCTGAGTGTACGTCAAGTGATGCGCTCCCGCATTGATATTGCCGCGGTAGATGTGGAGTGGAGTTTCCGTGAACTGATGGACTTTATTAATAAGTCAGGGTATTCACGCATGCCTGCGTATCGCGAATCGTTGGATAACGTTGAGGGACTGCTCTATATAAAAGACTTGCTCCCTTACCTCGACCAGGAGGAGGCATTTGCGTGGCAAGCCCTTTTGCGTCCGCCTTACTTCGTTCCTGAAACCAAAAAAGTTGATTCATTATTGAAAGATTTTCAGGAGAAGCGAGTTCACATTGCCGTTGTGGTAGATGAATATGGCGGAACCTCAGGAATCATTACCCTGGAAGATGTAATTGAAGAAATCATTGGCGAAATCAACGATGAGTTTGATGAAACGAATCTTACCTACCAGAGGATTGACGATCATACATTTGCGTTCGAAGGAAAAATTTCGCTCCATGACTTTTGCAAGGCCCTTGATGTTGACTCAGACACATTTGATGAAGTGAAAGGCGAAAGTGAGTCGCTGGGCGGAGTTATTCTTGAAATTAACCGGGGATTTCCGAAAGCGGGTGATGTGATCCAATTCAATCCGTTTACCTTTACCATTGAAGCGGTGGATAAAAAACGAATTAAGCGCGTACGGGTGCATGTGCATGAAGAAGAGAAGCAATAAATCAGGTACAATGAGTAATGACTTTACACGGGCATTACCCATCGTCTTCATCCTTTTATTTGCCTCGTGCCAACCGGATTACCTTCCCAAGCCGATTGGATACAATCGCCTCGTGTTGCCCGGGCATGCGTATCAAACCCTGCCCGATACACTTCCCTACTCCTTTGAATATTCCAAACATGCCCGTTTACTGCCCGATTCAGCGGGCGTGCGTGAGCGCTATTGGGTAGAGATCTATTATCCGGAAATTAAATCCAATATTCATATCACGTATAAAGAAATCCGCAACAGCGAGCAACTGCTGAAAGAGTTCATGAATGACGCTTATACACTGGCTGCCAAACACCAGGTTAAGGCTTACGCCATTGATGAAGTGATTGTTAAAACGCCTTCCGGAAAAACGGCTGTTGTGGTGGAACTTCAGGGCGAAGTGCCCAGCCAGATGCAATTTACCATTACCGATTCCACCCGGAATTTTCTGCGGGGAGCACTTTACTTCCATACCAAAGTGCACAACGATTCACTCAAACCGGCCATTGAATACATGAAGCGGGACATCCTGCAACTCATCAACACATTTGACTGGAATAAAAAGTAATCTTGCAAAAATCCCTTGTATATTCACTTCGTATACTGAAGCTATGCTAACTTCCAAACGTGCCAAATTCACCCTGCCGCCTACTGTTTCCTATCTGAACTGCGCTTATATGTCGCCTTTGTTAAAAAGTGTTGAGAAGGCCGGCATCCGGGCGATGCGGAGAAAACGCAACCCAGCGCACATAACGGCTGAAGATTTTTTTACCGATACAGAGGCGCTTCGACAAGCATACGCAAAACTTATCCACGCAACTGATCCGAAAAGGATCGTCATCATTCCCTCCGTATCGTACGGTATGGCCAACGTGGTGAAAAACATTTCCATCAAAAAAGATGAACACATCCTCGTAGCCGCTGAGCAGTTTCCCAGTAACTATTACCCCTGGAAAAGCCTGTGCGATGAAGCCGGGGCAGAAGTAAAAATTATTTCACCGCCTGAAGGAGATGCCGGACGGGGAAAAGGGTGGAATGAAAAAATTCTGGAGGCTATTTCATCCAACACAAAAGCGGTAGCCATCGGGCATGTGCATTGGGCTGACGGCACACGGTTTGACCTGGAAGCCATCCGCAAAAGAACCCGCGAAGTAAGCGCCCTTTTAATTGTTGACGGAACACAATCCGTTGGCGCACTGCCCTTTGATCTGCAAAAAATCCAACCCGATGCCCTGATCTGTGCCGGGTACAAGTGGTTGCTGGGGCCGTACTCCATAGGCTTGGCCTGGTATGGCGAATATTTTGACAACGGTAAACCGGTTGAAGAAAACTGGATCAACCGAAAGGAAAGTGAAAATTTTGCCGGACTGGTAAATTACCAAAACGCCTACCAGCCGGGGGCGCTGCGCTACGAGGTTGGCGAGCACAGTAATTTTATAGGCGTGCCCATGCTGCTCAAGGCTGTTGAACAACTTAATCATTGGGGGCCGGAAAGAATTCAGGAATATTGCCGTCACATCAGCACGAATGCTATTGATGCGTTGACCGCCAAGGGGTTCGCTATTGAAGAAGAAAAGTGGCGAGGCGCCCACCTGTTCGGCATTCGTTTGCCGCAATCGGTTAACCTGGAAAAGATCAAGGAATCCCTCCTGAAGCACAATGTGTATGTTTCTTTCCGGGGCAATGCTATCCGGGTGGCGCCAAATGTTTACAACACTGAAAAAGATTTTCAGAAGTTAGTGAAAGCCTTAACCAAGATCGTTTAAGCCCGTTTTTTTTCCGGTTCATAAATTACTGCATCATTTCCTCGCGATTGTTTTTACATTCGTTGGGTCTAACCTTATTACGCCATGCGAATCTGTGTACTGCTCCTTTTCCTGATGGCTTTCACGGCCGCCACTGCGCAATACACATTTGTGTTTCTGAACCCCCGTACCGACAAGCCGGAGCTACCCAAAGAAGAACTGGACAAACTCATGCAGGGCCATCTGGCCAACATAAATCGGTTGGCACAGGAAGGTAAACTGATTGTGGCCGGCCCATTTGAAGGCGGTGGTGGGATTTTTATTTTGAACACCACCTCAATCGATGAGGCCAATGCGTGGTTAAGCACCGATCCCGGCATCCAGGCTAATCGCTGGAAACTTGACCTGCTCTCCTATCAACCCCGAATAGGTTCAGTGTGCAGCGTTAAGGAACCCTACGAAATGGTGACCTATACGTTTATCCGCTTCCGCTCAAACCTTCACAAAGAAACCGTAAGCGACTTTTCCCCTTTGTGGCAAAAGCACGAAACCTACATGAATGAGCTTGCTCAAAATGGCGGTGTAATTACAGAAGGCGCATTCGGCAACCAGGAAGGCGGCATTCTTATTATGAATAGTGCGGTTCAGCCCGCGGTACTTGAAAATGATCCGGGCGTTAAAGGCGGAACGTTGTTGTTCGAGATTAAAAAACTTTGGGTGGCCAAGGGTGCATTCTGCGAAAAATAACTCCTGATTTTCCATTACGTAGTTACCGGTTATCCTCATCAACCCCTTCAAGCGGAAAAGTTTGAAAAATTTCCCATAGCTTCCCATCATGTTTCAATAAACAGATGTGGTTAACCTGAAAGTCATCTAAAAATTTTTTCTCTTTAAATTCTTTCCAGGCCTCATGAAACGCTGCTTTTTTTAAATCCCGAAAAGCAACCGTCAGGTGTGGATGAAAGGGCCGATCCCGGTAGTTGGCATTGAATAAATTTAACGTTTGCCTGCAAAACCGAAGGAGTTCCTGTTGCAACCATTGAAGTTGTTCGGATTTTTTAATGTCGAGAAAGATCACCTTGGGTGGGAAACAACCGAAGTTGTTGAATGATACCTGAAACGGTACACGGTGTTTTGAAAATTGCGTTAGCGCTGCAGTTAGGTTTTCCTCTTTTTCTTCCTTCCACCTGAAAGGCATGTGCAGCGTAATGTGAGGAGGTGATTTTAACGCTGCTTTTGTAGTATACCGTTCGCTGAAATAATATTTGAGTTTGAGAGCTTCATCAAAAAGCGGGGCTGGCGGAATAACCGCTATAAAATATTCCTTCCTTTTATCTGCTTTCCTTTCCGTCATTGTAAGTTTTTGCCCTTCGGCTGAATAGTAAAGGTAAGTTTTTGGTAACTTATCCTTCAAAACAAGCCGGTTATGAAAAAGCTATTCTTACTTCTCATCGTACTATTTGGCTATGCGAATCTGCACAGCCAACGATGGATTGATTCACGTCAACGCGAATTGGTTATCCTGTCGGTTAATGTTATCCCGATGGATGAAGAGCGGGTGTTGCCCAACCTAACCGTTGTGATTAGAGATGGTAAAATAACGGCCATGGGGGCAAAGGTAAGGTACAGCAAGAGCGCCTTCGTTATTGATGGTATGGGCAAGTACCTTATTCCGGGGCTGGCCGAAATGCACGCACACGTTCCGCCTATTGACGATCTTGAACCGATGAAGGAAGTGCTTTTTCTGTTTGCGGCAAATGGTATTACTACCATACGCGGAATGTTAGGCCATCCGAGGCATCTTGAGTTAAGAAGCATGATTAACCGGGGAGAAATTAACGGCCCGCGCTTTTATACAACGGGGCCGTCCTTCAATGGGATTAGTGTTAAGTCGGCCGAAGCGGGTGCTGAGATGGTGCGCAAACAAAAAGAAGCGGGTTACGATTATCTAAAACTCCATCCGGGTTTGAATAAGGAAACCTTTCCGGCCATTGCTTCAACCGCCAAAGAGGTTGGCATTCCATTCGCAGGACATGTTTCATACGCTGTGGGGGTTTGGGATGCCATAGCGGCCGGATATTCGTCTATCGATCACCTCGATGGATTTGTGGAAGCGTTGGTACCCGGTATTGATGCGCTCACCGAACAACAGGTTGGTTTGTTCGGCATGTTTGTCGGACATCGGGCAGACGCAACCGGCATTCCTTCGCTGATGAAAGCGCTGAAAGAAAAAAACATTTGGGTGGTGCCCACACAATCGTTGGCAGAGCGCTGGTTTGCCCCCGGCTATGATGCCGATTCATTTCGTGATGATCCGCATAGCAAGTACATGAATCCGAAAACAGTTGAGCAGTGGATTCAAAGCAAAAAAAATCTTCAGGCCAACCCGATGTACCAGGCAGAACAAGTTGAAAAACTTATTGCCCTGCGCAGAAAGCTTATCCTGGAGTGCCAAAAAAACGGTATCGGGCTTTTACTCGGTTGCGATGCTCCGCAGGTCTTTAATGTGCCGGGCTTTTCTACGCATCACGAATTGGGGTACCTAGTCGGCAGCGGACTAACGCCTTACCAGGCACTGCGCACGGGTACCGTTAATGTGGCCCGGTATTTAAATCTTGAGGATGCCGGTGTGATCCGAACCGGAGCACTGGCAGACCTGGTATTGCTGAACGCCAATCCATTAACCGATATCCAAAACACCCAAACGATTCAGGGTGTAGTTGTAAACGGGCGGTGGCTATCACGACAGGAAATTGATGATGGGCTAAAGAAGCTTGAGAAGTAGTTTACTCGTGACGGATACTTTCCACCGGATTTGACCATGCAGCCCGAATAGTTTGATACGCTACGGTTATCAGCATAATAAAAAATAGCGAAACAGCAGGTGCCATAAAAAGCCAGGGTGTAATTTCCATTCGCAGATAAAAATCGGCAAGCCACGAATTTATAATGTACCAGGAAACGGGCAGCGCTATTACTATTGCGCCAGCAATCAGCCAAAAGTATTCTTTCCAAAACAACAGCAGCACCTGGCGTGAACTTGAACCCAGTACTTTACGAATGCCTATTTCGCGCCTTCGAATTGTAACGGTATATGCAGAGAGTGCCACAAGCCCTAAACACGTTATCCAAACCGAGAGCACGGTAAAAAAGGTTAATACTTTTTCGAACCGTAAATCAGAAGCGTACTGCCGATCATAATGCTCATCGAGAAATTTATGCTGAAACGGTTGGCCTGGAAATATTTCGGAAAAAAGTTTACCCACTTCCTGAATAACTTCCCGGGGTCTGGCGTTTTGTATGGATAAAATATAGTGGTATCCAACCCGTGGATCGTATTGAAAGATAAGCGGCAATACGGCTTCGCGTGGTGCGTGAAAGTAAAAGTCGTGCAGCACCCCGATGATTCTTACCGTATCATCCCGGAAAATAATTTCTTCCTGCACAGCGTCTTCCGGTTTTGAAAAACCCAACTGTTTGCAAGCCAGTTCATTTACTACTACCTCCTTTCTTCGGATGCTGGTTTCAGAAAAAAACCTACCTGCAACCAGGTTCATTCCCAACACATCGGCATAGTTTTCATCCACCCGAATAAAACTGAAGGCGTTGATGTCGGACGTGTCCGCCTTGATTCTTCTTACACTGTTGGAATACCCACGGATTTTTTCTCCGGGCAATGCCTCAACATACGTCATCTTGTCAATGCCCGGCAACCGAACAACTTCAGCTTTAAAGGCATTGGTCCTTCGTTCAAACAGCGAGTCGTACACTTCTGAATCACGAACCACAAGTTTCAGGTTTTTATCAAACCCCAGTTCCTGCTGACGGATGTGTTGGAGTTGCCGGCCCGCTGCATAAATCCAGATCATCAAAATCAACGATAGGGCAAACTGCACGGTGACCAGTGTTTTTCGAACCAGTACACCTTTTGCTGTACTCCCAAATGTGCCTTTTAAAACCGTAGCGGGGTTAAACCCGGAAAGCACGGTTGCCGGGTAAAACCCCGCGAGGAGGCCCCCACCGAATATAACCAATGCCCCATACGTCCAATGCCGGATGGAAAGCATGTTTATTTGATTGGCCTTTATGCCATACTCCGGCCAGTAGGCCGAGAGTACCACAACAAGAATGATTGCCCCAGTCAGCGCAACCAGGGTTAACAAAACCGACTCGGTAAGAAATTGAAGGATGAGTTGTCTCCGGTTGCTGCCCATTACTTTTCTGATTCCTACTTCACGGGCACGCTCCAACGATTTTGCCGTTGCCAGGCTGATGTAATTAATCCAGGCCAGGAGCAGGATGCCTACGGCAATCAATTTGAAATACAGTACAAGTTTTCCATCGCCATTCGTTTTCCACTCATCGCTGAAATTTGAGTGGAGATGAATGCTGGTGAGTGGTTGGAGTGAAAGTTCAAGACTTTGGTCGGTGTTGCGCAGCCATTCGCCTGTTTTTTCTTCGATGAGCAACGGAAGTTTTTCTTCAAGTGACTTGATGGATGTACCAGGCCCCAGGAGTAAATACGTAAATGCACCATCGTATCGCCAAGGTTCTTCCAGTACCAGTTTATTTACGATCTTCATGTAGCTTTCAAATGAAAGCAGGAGGTCGAGATCGAGGTGGCTGTTTTCCGGCAAGTCGGCAAACACACCGGTTACTTCATAATCAAAGCGCCCTTTATAGTTTACAATTTTTCCGACAGGGTCTTCATCACCAAATACTTTTTTTGCAAAAGATTCAGAAAGCGCCAGCGTGTGCGGCCGGGTGAGAACGAGGGAGTCAGAACCTTTTATTAGCGGAAAGGAAAAGATTTTGAAAAAATCTTCGCTGACATACGCGGCTTTCTCGGTTTTAAACCAGGTATCGTGATGCCGTATTAAGGATACGGCCGGCACCATCCGTACGTAGCGTTCAACCTCAGCAAACGCCTCGGTGATATCGGGGCCGGAAGCAAAACAGGCAGCGGCCATTTCGCGCGATAACACATTTTTATGAAACCGGCTTGCCTTTACCCGTACAATCCGGTCTTTCTTATCATGGAATTGATCGTATTGTTCCTCGGCTGTGGTGGTTATCCATAAAATAAGGAAGGCGGCAAAACCGAGCGAAAGCCCGGTAAGGTTGAGCAGGAAGAAATATTTTCTTCGGTAAAAAGATCTCAGGACACCCTGAAACAAAGTAACAATCATGCAGGTTGAGGGTCAGGTTAAGTTCTGCCAACTTAACAATCGGCTGCCTAAATTCAGCAGGCTTGTAATATTTCTATGCAAAATGATACAAAACGTTGGTCAGATTTCGCCCTTCAGCGATTTGCTGATCACCTCTGCCTTACTGTGTACATGAAGCTTGCGGTAAATGTTTTTAATGTGAAAGCGTACGGTTTCGATGGAAATGTGCAGCCGATCCGCAATAAGTTTATAACTCAACCCATCCACCAATCCGATAACGATTTCCTTTTCCTTATCCGACAAAGGTGAGTCAACCGGCTTTCTTTCAACCTTAAAAAACTCCACTACCTTACGCGCAATTTGTGGCGACATTGGTGAACCTCCACGGGTAAGCAGATTAATTCCTTCTTTGATTTCTTCAAGAGGCGTATTCTTCAACAGGTAGCCGGTGGCGCCAGCGCACAAGGACTGAAAAATTTTATCGGTATCGTTGTACACCGTAAGCATTACGATGTCTACGTTGGGGTAGTCGTGCTTGATCAGCTTCATCCCATCAATACCTGACATGCCCGGCAGCCCAATGTCCATCAACAATACATCCGGGCAAGTATCGGATGTGAGCGCTTTCCGAAACGACTCAACTGAATCGTATACCCCCTCGCACAAAAATTCGGGCTGTCGTTCAAGGTATTGCTTCAGCAACGTACGGATGGTGGGGTCATCTTCAACAATACCAATGTGTGTCATGCTATTTTTTAAGACTATACCGGAGCGACAACAGGATGGACGTGTTCTTCACATCGTATTTTTCATCCTCTCCTTCATATTCCACATGTGCAATTTTAGAAATTCCGGGATTATAAATAAGGTTAACCGAAAGATCATCGTTGAGTTTATAGCCCAGGCCCAGGTATACGCCCAATTCAGTTCCGTAATAATATTCCTTTTGGTCGGATGTGCGGCTGTAGCTTACACTGCCTCCGCCTTGAGCGTCACCACTAAATTCAGATTTAGCCTTCGCGCCCATGCGCAATCCAATTTGAGGCCCGGCAAAGAGGGAGAGTTGCTCCGAAGCATGGAAATTCAATAACAGTGGAAGATCAATATACGTCAGCATTTTGGTAACTTTCTTTTCACCGGTTACCAGCATAAACGTCTCTTCATCATATTCCTCGGTTTCTCCTTTGTATTGCGGACCTTTTAATGCAAATAAAATCCTGGGTTCAAGACTGAACTGATCGTTAAGCCTGTAATTGAAGAATGTGCCCAGGTGAAACTTGACTTTCATATTCGGCTTCTGGTAAAGCTCGCCCCACATTTCAACATCGTTGCCGGAGAAGCTTACAAAACTTGGGCCGCCAACCACACCGATTTCCAATTGCGCTGATGCTACCGTGACAATCCCTGCCACCAATAACGAAAGGAAGAGTAGTTTTTTCATGGAATTTTTCTACCAAATCTCCCTTAAATAACCCACGCCTTCAACCCCATAAAGGGGTGGGTTAATTTAGCGTGCGGCATTCCAGTATCAGGGTTGTGCCATTATGGTTGACCAGTTGCAACACTGCCCCTATTTCCTGTGCGCGTTTATACATGTTGCGAAGCCCATTGCCTTTACCCCCGTGTTCATCGGAGATGCCAATGCCGTTATCGGCAATCTCCAACCGGAAACCTTGTTCTGAATTCTTCATGCAGACGATCACTTTCGTTGCATGAGCATGTTTCAAAATATTGTGAAGTGCCTCTTTACACACCAAGTAAATATTCTGTTTGAATTGGGGGGAAAGAACAACCTGCTCATCAATGCCGGT
The DNA here is from genome assembly GCA_964583905.1 of uncultured Roseivirgaceae bacterium. Taxonomy (GTDB): domain Bacteria; phylum Bacteroidota; class Bacteroidia; order Cytophagales; family Cyclobacteriaceae; genus UBA2336. The sequence continues at coordinate 7,738 of CAZOYJ010000032.1, read as the reverse complement.
TACCGTAAAGTCAACCTCAATATCGCGGGGAAGCAGTAGCTGGGCCGCAAAATCCTTAAGGCGTAAAATAAGATCGCCTAACTTGTCGCTCTTATTATCAATTGACCAGACGATGTCGCTCATGGTACCAATTACTTCGCGGCTGGCCTCATTAATGGTCTTCAGGTATTGACCTCGTTCGGAGTTTCCAACCTCACCTTGCAGCAAGTCTGAATACAAGGCTATCCGCGTAAGGGTTGATCCAACCTCATCGTGGAGATCGCCAGCAATTTTGGTACGCAGTCGTTCAAGCTGTAACTTCTGATTTACGCGATAGCGATAAATTGCGTACAGTATGATCATCAGTATACCAAACAACAAGGTTATAAACCACCAGGTAATCCAAAAGGGTGTGGCGATGGTAAATTGCAAAGCGGCTCCTTGTTCATTCCATAAACCATCGTTGTTACTGGCCTTCACCCGAAAAGTATACGTTCCGGGTTTAAGATTCGTATACGTTGTGTATCGCCTGCTTCCGGCAAGCACCCATTCTTCTTCCAGGCCTTCCAGCCTGTAAGCAAACTGGTTTCGTTGAGGGGCCATGTAATCCAGCGCGACAAATTCAAACGAGATAAAATTCTGATGGTGCTTTAACAAAATGGGTGATGTGTAATCCGGAGTAATTGGCTTTTCAAAAATCTTCATGGACACAATCTCAACCGGAGGAATATTTGTGTTAATAAAAAGTTCTTCTGGCCTGAAGATATTGATGCCGTTAATCCCACCAAATAGTAAGCGGCCATCGGCACATTTGTAAAAAGCATTGGCATTGAACTCTTCTTCCTGGAGTCCGTCATCTTCGTGATAATTTTTAAAGGTTTCTGTCTCGGGGTCAAAGCTGCTTAAACCGTAGTTGGTACTAAGCCACAGTTTGCCCTGGTCATCTTCCAGAATTCCATAAACCACATTGTTCGACAGTCCGTCTTGTTCGGTGAAAAGTTTAAACTCCTCATCAAAGGAATTAAAAGTGCTGCTTTTTTCTTTTACTAATAAATTCAATCCGTTTGCCGTGCCTACCCATAATCTTTTTTTTGTGTCGCGGTGCACACAATAAACAATGTCGTTGGCTAAACTTGTTGTGCGGGCCGGGTTGTGTAAGTAACGTGTGAGATTTTGCGTTACCGGATTCCAGGCAGAAAGACCTCCGCCCCATCCCGAAATCCAGATGCGGCCATTTACATCTTCATCAAATCGGTTAACATAACGCGATGAAATCTGAACCGTGTCATTGACCTGTACCTCGGGCACAATAAATTTGTCGCTATGGGTATCGTACCACAAAAATCCATCGCTTATGGTGCCTATCCATAGCAGGCCCTCACGGTCTAACAGCAAATGTTGAATGTTTTTGGCGATGGCGGGGAAATCCGGGCGAGTTGTATAGGAAACAGTTTTTCCGGTTTCCGGAAAAAGCCTGCACACTCCACCGCCCAAAGTTCCAATCCAAAGCGAACCATCGCTATGTTCTACTATTGCGCGAACATCGTTGTTGCATAAGGAAGAACTCACCCCCGGCTGATTTTTAAATTGCCGGATAACCCGATAGGTATTGTCCATCTGGTTCAATCCACTGCCTTCTGTTCCAATCCATAGTCTACCCCTGCTGTCTTCAAGTGTGGCCCGGATTACTTTTGCGCTCAGTGTAGACGGTACATTTTGATGGTGCGTCCGGTGAGTGAATTTTTTTCTGCGCTTATCATACTTGCTCAGTCCGGTTGAGCCAACCCATACAATTCCCGACCGATCCTGAAACAGGGAGAAAATATGCGGGCCTGCAATGGTGGTTTCATCCGATGCGTTATGCCTCCAATGCGATAGATTACCCTGTTGATCAAAGAGGTTAATTCCGCCTTCGCGGGTGCCTATCCAGATGTTTTTGTCTTTGTCGGTAAGCAACGCGGTGATCTGGGGATCATTTAGTTCGGGTAGAGATAAGGTGCGTTGTACAGCTTTATCCGGTTTCCAGATCATCACCCCTCGATCGGCTGTTCCTAACCAAAGGCTTCCATCTGTTGCTTCAGTAATAGCCGTGATGCGTTCATTCACAAGTTGTGGATCGTCAGGCACCAGCAACGCATTGGTGGTATAGGAGTATTCAAGCAATCCATGGCCAAAAGTTCCTACCCAAAGCCGGTTTTGCGCGTCCTGATAAATGGAGCGAATGAATAAATCTTCAGGATGTAATCGTACAGGCTTAATTTTTTCAAAAGAATCGCTCGCTGGCCTGTAGCGATACAGACCTCCACCCCAGGTTCCTACCCAAACATTTCCAAGAACATCGCAGTAAACAATATTGGTCCGGCTGTTGCCTAAACTTCCGGCCTTACCGGATACGGGATAACGTGTAAACCTTTGCTCTTTCTGCTGGAAGCGGTTTAGTCCGTTCCAGGTTGCTACCCAAAGATTTTCGTCACGATCCTCGCACGTCATCCAAATCCAACTGTGCGAAAGGGTAGTTGTATCGCCTGCATTGCTTTTAAAAACTTTAAAGGAATAACCATCATACCGGTTAAGTCCATCCTGCGTGGAAATCCAAATAAATCCTTTTCTGTCCTGGTAAATGTGGTTGGGTACGCTTTGGGAGAGCCCGTGGCGCAACGTAAGATGCTCAAAGCTGAGTTGGACCTGAGCCATTGAATTCTTGTCGTACACCATCAGGCCTACCAGCCCTATCAAGAATATCCAGCGCATAACTAAAATTACCGTATTGGCTCAAGTATTACAGAACTTTTTGAAGAATTCGTTTAATCTGGTTCAGGTAGGAGCCCCCAAATAAATTTACATGAACCAGCAATGGATATAGGTTGTAGAGATTAATACGCTGGTCAAATCCGGGAATTAAAGGAAACGCAGCCTTATACGCCAAGTAAAATTCGCTTTCAAATCCACCAAATAACGTGGTAAAAGCAAGTTCTGCTTCGCGATGGCCATAATATACTGCGGGGTCAATCAGCGATGGCTCACCCGCACTGTTTACCATCAGGTTGCCACTCCACAAATCGCCATGCAGCAGCGAGGGATCTTCGTTAGGCAGCAATTCCGGTAATTTCTTGTAAAGCGCTTCAAACTGCCTTCTCAATGAAGCCTCAACCCGGTTATTTTTCTCTGCCAGTAACAATTTAAATTCTAATCGCTCCTCAATAAAAAAATCAATCCACCGGGCTTTGTATGAATTTCGTTGGGGTAACGAACCAATATAGTTGTTCTGATCCAATCCATATTCTGTGTTTGAATTTTTGTGTAGCGCAGCCAGTCGCTCACCCAATAGTTTCCAAAAGTTTTTCTGTCGATGGCGGTTCTGTATAAACTCCATGACGATTAATTGTGTCTCACCATCTGTATAGACTCCGAATACTTCAGGCACAGAAATACATTTAGCGGAAGCCAGCAGTCGCAACCCTTTCATCTCCGTTTGAAACATGTCGGGATAGCGGTTTGCATCATTCCACTTTATGAAATAGCTGCCCGAAGATGTAATAAGCTCACCACCCGAATTGATGCAGCCCCCCGAAGCCGGGTGAAATCCGTTGATCTTAACAGAGAGATTTCGTTCTATGAGGCTGCGCACAACTGGAGGTATGGTGGGCATGCCATAAAATTGGGAAATTTTTCCGGCTACTGACACAAGGGTGACAAAAGGGGAGTTAATTTTATTATCGATACACCATGAAAATTGATAAAAGACCAGTTGATGAAATCATTCAAGACTTACCCAGAGGTGAGCAAGTGATTGTGAAGCGACTGCGTTCACTCATTTTAGAATGCCTGACTAAGGCTATAGAAAAAAACAGTTACGGTGTACCCTTCTACACCCGCAACCGACTGATTTGCTTCATCTGGCCGCCCTCTATTTACTGGGGGAAAAACAAAAAGGAATACCTTGACAAAGGTGTAACGCTGGGTTTTAACCAGGGCTATTTGTTTGCTAATGACGATGGCGCCTTGTTAGCCGAAGGGCGCAAGCAAGTATACTGCATGTATTTTAGTACGGTAAAGGAGATTAATGAAGATCAAGTTCGGGCATTACTTTTCGAAGCTGATCTGATTGATCAGCAGTTTGCAAAGAAGAAACGAAAACAGTCGCCTATTGAAAGGCGAGATTAACCTTAATTCCTCCGTAAAAACTTCTTCCCGGGGCTGCATTATAAAATCTACCACCCGCAGCGTTTAAATCATTGCCCAGGCTATACGATTTGTCCAACAGGTTTTCACTTCCAACATAAACTTCAAATTGCTTTACTGTATACCCCAACCGCAACCCCGGAAGCAGGTAAGCATCGGCATACACGGTATTGGCATCATTAAGCGGAAGCTTGCCGGTGTACAAACAAGTGGCACGCACATAAAATCCTGGCCGTGCTTCCAAATCAAATCCGCCACTCATTACCTGTTCGGGTGATCCGGTTAGCCGGTTACCTGAAAAATTATCGTTGTCCTTCTGGTAATTTTTAAACCGGTAATAATTATAGGCATACGCCATCCAAAAATTTGCTTTGCGGATAACCCGTTTTGCTTGATTTACTAAACTATAATTTACCGAAAACTCAATGCCTTTTTGATCCGTACTTCCGGCATTCACAAAATATTCAGCGCCATCCTCTTCACGCCTGATCACAATGGTTTCGTTTAGTTGAAAAGAGTAAAGTGTAAGCTCCGTTTTCAGGCGCTGACCATACAACTGGCTGCGCATTCCAACTTCATAGTTAACTCCGGTTTCTGCCTCCAGGTTTCTGTTAAACACCCCGTTGGATGCGTTTATTTCTGCTAAGGTTGGCGGAGAAAATCCCCGGCTTACACTCCCGAAAACCGAGATGTTTTCGTCCACACTCCACATTACAGCTAACCGGGGCATAAGCTCAGGATCGTAGGTTAACTCCTCCGGTCTTGAATCTACGTCCGATAGCCGGTGAAAATTCAAGCGCTGTACGTTGTAGCTAAGGCCAGCCGTGGCGCTGAGTTTTTTCCATCGGAGTTCACCCTGCCCAAAAACACTGAGCTGAAAAACACGGGCTTCATCGTCCGCCAGTAAAGCACCTTCTTTACCTTGCAGATTTTCATACGACTTGGTGGGCAAAAATCCCCATTGAAATTCGCCTCCACCCAACAGGGTAAATCTTGTATTTCCCAACGTGTGATTAAAGGTAGTAACCGATCGGGCGCCAAAGCTTTGCTCATTGCGGTGATCGTAATTGCGGATGGCGGCATTCTCAAACTTTACCAGGTTGCCGTATACACTGGTTCGGTTATGCAGTTGCTTGTTGAAAAAATATTCGTGCGAAACGCCCATATAAAATGACTGCAGGCGCACGGATGCTTGCTGCTCTTCTGCCCCGGGAAAAAAGGCAGTGGCGGGTCGGGCCTGGCGCGGATTGCTTTTAAACTCGGCAAGCGTTAATCCTCCTGGCGTTTCATAAAACAAATCGCTGTAAAAAATAAACGTTTCCAGTACCTGATCATCAGCCACCTCAAAATGAAACACGCTGTTCACCACATCGCGCGACATGCGCGTTTGATTGCGATACCCATCCGACTGTTGGTGCAATATCTGTACCTGGTGGCTGATATTATTCCGGCTTCCCTCATACCCAACCTGAAGCATTTCACTTCCAAATGAACCAACCTGTAAACCTGCTTTTAAAAAATGTCCTTCCGGTATTACCGGGCTCCCCAACAGCATAACTCCGCCCGTTCCGGCACCATATAAACTGGATGCCGGCCCTTTAATTATTTCAGTCGTGCCCAACATTGCCGGATCAAGTTGATTGAGGTAAGTGTTTCCGCCCGGATCGGTAAGCGGGATATTATTCCAATAGACTTTTACATTTCTTACCCCAAAGGGTGAACGCAACGTGCTTCCGCGAACGGAAACGCGGTAACTGCCGGGTGAACGTTCTTCCATGCGCACTCCTGGAACAGCATTGAATGATGGAATAAGTGTGGTCTCATTAAATCGATGGAGTTCAGTGGGACCTATTACACTAACCGATGCCGGAGTTTCCATCAACGGTCGGTTATAATGATAGGATTGAATCACCACAGCCCCCAACTGACGAGTGGAATCGGAAGGCGGGTCGCTCTGCGCCAAGATGAAAAATGATTGCTGAAGTAATACCCCAATCCAGAAGCAATTTTTTACCATCAATTTCGATCGGAAAGAGTTTTTTACGAAAAAGCACCCGTTGATGCTCAATAAGCTGTATTTCAGCCGCATACCCAACATTTACCGGGTAAATTCGGAAAAAAAGGCGATCTTGCGGCCTCCGAACTAAACTAGCCCAAGCTCGGTTATAGAAATACCTGTCAAAAAGGCTGTTTTTTTAATAATTAACAACAAATCATGGGAAGACCACCTGTACTACCAAAGAAGAAAAAAGACGGATTTTATATTGAAATTCGCAACAAAGGATCAAAATCACCCGGAACCATCATCATCCGCGATACCCGCGAAGCCATGATGCAGGCAGCCCGGATGTACGAGATCACCAAAGACGTTAACATTCTCGGTGAACACCGGGGAGGAAAGCGAATTGAAGAATCCAAAAAGAAAAGTTCACTTAAGGTGAAATAGAGGGGCAACGGCCCCTTTCTTTTTGCCCACTTCGAATTACTACCTTTACTCAAACAGCCGTAAAAGTATAAGGTGAGAAAACTCATTCTACTCCTGCTTATCAGTAGTGTTGTTGTCTGCGCACAGAACAAGGATCGGCCTTATGTAGTCCTGGTTTCCTTTGATGGCTTTCGTCACGATTATGTTTCGAAATACGATCTGCCAAACTTTAAATCATTCATAAAAAATGGAACGGCTGCCGATGCCCTAATCCCTTCCTTCCCCAGCAAAACTTTTCCGAACCACTATACCCTTGTAACCGGGTTGTATCCGGGAAACCACGGCCTGGTTGACAATCAATTTTACGATACCCAATTAAAAGTCCGGTACACCATGCGCGATCGCAACCTGGTGGAGAATCCATCCTTTTATGGTGGCACTCCATTATGGCAACTTGCGCAACAACAAGGTGTGCTTGCTGCTTCTTGTTTTTGGGTGGGCTCGGAAGCGCCAGTTCAGGGAGTATACCCAACCTATTATTATCCTTATGAGCATGAACTGCCCAACGAAGAGCGAATCAGCCGGGTAATTGAATGGCTGCAACTTCCCGAGAAAGAACGGCCACATTTTATTTCACTTTACTTTTCTTTGGTCGATACGGAAGGTCATGCAACCGGACCAAACTCTGAAGAACTTCGCCATACGGTAAAGGAGGCCGATCGATTACTGGGCTTGTTAATGGCCAACTTAAAACGTATTAACCTGCCGTTGAACGTTCTTATCGTTTCGGATCATGGCATGATGGAACTTAAACAAGCGGAGGAAACCTGGATAACGTTGAGCCGCTATTTCAACACAGCCGATACTTCCTTGATCGTTGTGAACAGCGGAACGCATGCCTTCGTGTACACTTCGCGTGCCGACTCATTGGCGCAGGTGCTGAAGAAACAAGAAAAGCATTTCGTTGTTCTTAAAAAATCAGAACTGCCTGAACATTGGCACTTTAAACACGAACGGGTTGGCGATGTGTTGATTATGGCAAATCCCGGATATCAGCTTCAAATCGTTAGCAGAAACCCCGGGCGAACTCAACCGGCATCGCCCGTTTTTGGCGTACATGGGTATGATCCGTATACGGTAAAAGATATGCAT
>CAZOYJ010000031.1:0-22677 GCA_964583905.1 uncultured Roseivirgaceae bacterium | reverse complement strand
GGCACGGTGGAAGTGTACATGACACGGGCGCTGGCGCATTTACGGGGGCGGGGGGAGGAGATTTTGGGGTAATTAACCCGTAGTTGTCCCGTAGTTGTCCCGTATCTTTATAGGTACGGGTCAACTTCGGATCAACAACCAGTTAAAAACCGGACAAATCCGGAAACACCCGATCCTTTCGGGCTGTTCCGGACATCGGGTTTTTTAATCCGGAAGAAAGGGCGTTAGGTTGACTGGTAAGACAATCAATGAATTAGAGTTGAATTGGTTGTCGAACAGTTAGGACAGTTGACTATAAAGAGATTAAGTATTGAAAACGCACGCTAACACTGGGTTTTGTACAAAATAATCCTTTAGGCTTTTCTTACCCTTAGCGAAGTGGTTTCATCATCGAGTACTACTATGGCGTCACCCTTTTCGATAAATTCACCCCGGGTATATGCATCATAAAGTTGCCCGTCAATCATAACCTTTCCTCCCGGACGTAACACCGTATAGGCTGTACCGGCTTTGCCCTTCTGCGATTCTTTGGAGGGACTAACGGTGTAACCCTGCTCGCGTTCCTGGGTATCCGTTAAGGCAATGCGTTTAAAGAATGTGGAGTCAGAGAGACGTGCCCCACCAACAAACAAGAGCGTAATGCCACCGAGTATACCTCCAAATGTAGCCGCTACAGCATACAGGATGTCGTTGGCAGGAACAAATTTAAAATCGAAGGCATCGTTGTTGAGCATGATCAGGATAAGCGACATTACGGTTAGTGAAATACCGGCAATACCAGCCACCCCAAACCCGGGAAGAACAAAAATCTCAACACCAATTAACGCTAACCCTGCCAACAATGCCAGGATCTCCCAATTCTCGGCCAGGCCATTCAGGTAGTAGGGAACAAGATAGAGTATGAGCGCTATAGCCGCGGCAAAAATCGGAAAGCCTACCCCGGGAGTTTGCAACTCAAAATAAATCCCCCCAATAATCACCAGAATTAAAATGCCGCTAATGAATGGATTCAAAAAGAAGGCAATGATTTTATCGGCCGATTGAAGTTCAAATTTGATAAGTTCATAATCGGTAATCTTGTTGCGCTCAAGAATTTCTTCTATCGACTGTACTTTTGCTTCGCAGAAACCAAATTTAATGGCTTCCGATGTAGAAAACGTAATGATCTGCCCCTGCAACGTAACGCTGTCGATGGCGATGTCTTCATCCACCATACCTTCGGCAATTCTCGGATCGCGACCTTTTTCTTCAGCCGTTGACCGCATGATCGAGCGCATATAGGATTGATACTTGTCGGGCGCCTTTTCACCGGTTGCTGTAACTACGGTTGCCGCACCAATGCTGGCCCCGGGCGACATGTAAATGCTGTCGCACGCAATGGAAATCAAAGCCCCCGCAGAAGCTGCGTCCGAATTAATAAAAACCCAAACCGGCTTTTTGTAGTGCATGATTTTATCCACGATTTCCTTGGCATCGGTAAGTATGCCCCCGTAGGTATCCATTTCCAGGATAATGATATCAGCTTCTATTTTTTCGGCATGGCTGATGGCCAGATCAACATAGCGTTTGGTACGCGGGTCAATCTCACTTTTGATTTCCATCACCATGACTTTGGTTTTTTGAGCCTGAACGGTGAGGGCGGCCAGTACTAAAAACAGGCCCGTAAGAAGATGCTTCATGTCTATGTTATCTGTTTATGGGAGTAAATACGCACAAAATTAACCATTAAACAACCGGCCGGGTTCCGGTGCAATGGAATAAATGATTTACAATTTCTTCACGGGTTTGGCGGGTTATTTGTTATACCTTCCGTGCGGGTTTTGTAAGGGTATTATTTTTATAGCCCTTACAGAATGCGTACTTTCGGGTTGTAATAAGTTCTGGGATAGTTCGTTACAAGGAATATGATTAAACTTTTTTTAATGGCCGGAATCTCATTTTTTAATCCCCGGCAAGATTCGATCGGGATTGAGATCATCAATGGCAAAACATTCGTTGTTCACAAAGTTGATGAAAGGGAAACCTTGTATGGAATTTCCAGGCGTTATAACGTTACGGTAAATCAGATCCTCGAGTTCAACCCAACGGCAGATGCCGGCCTGGAGATTGGTCAGCTTTTAAGAGTACCCTATGTGCCAAAACCAAAACCTGTACCGGGGGTTACCGTACACCGCGTAGCCGAAAAAGAAACGCTGTATTCCATTTCCAGAATGTACAACGTAACCCTTGAAGAGCTCAAGAGCTGGAACAACCTTTCTGACAATGCCCTTGCCCTGGGACAAGAGTTGCAGATCAAAGCAACGAATACAAGTAAGCCTTCGTCTTCACAACCTGTTGTTACGGAGATGCAATCCAGGCGTACTGTGCATACCGTTGCTGTGAAAGAAACCCTGTTCAGTATTTCACGGCAGTATGGCATTACCGTGCAACAACTTAAAGAATGGAACAACCTGATTTCGGAAGAATTGAAAATCGGGCAGGTGTTGTTGGTAGCGCAGCCCCTTCATGCACCGATTACTCAACAACCGATGGAGACTTCATCCAATCAAACCGAAGCAATCGTTAAGCCCAGAGATCCTGAGCCCGTTATTACCATTTCTGAATCGGTAAAAGATAAAGATGAAATTAAAGAAGCCGGACTGGCCGAGTTGATCGAGGGCACAGATGGCAACAGGAAATACCTGGCCCTTCATCGATCGGCCCCGGTAGGTACTATTCTAAAAGTGCGTAATGAAATGAATAACCGCGAGGTGTTTGTACGCGTGGCCGGTAAATTGCCCGATACCGCCTTTACCGATAAACTCATCATCAAAATTTCCAAATCGGCTTACGACCGGTTGGGTGCTATTGATCCGCGGTTCCGGGTGGAAGTCACGTATTATAAATGAAACCGTTTGCCTTCATCCTGATTACCTGGGTGTATGGATCTGTTCAGGTGTGCGCCCAAAACCTGGTACCCAATCCAAGCTTTGAAGAGCTATACCGGTGTCCGCATAGTTTCAGCACTGACCGTAATGATTTTATGATACCGGGATGGTATTCGGCTACTAAAGGAACCCCCGATCATTTCCACGCCTGCAGTTGGGGCGATGCAGATGTACCCTACAACTGGGCGGGATCATCCAACGCCAAAACCGGCAAAGGGTATGTTGGTATTTATACCTGGATGAAACGCGATGACGATAACCATTACCGTGAATACATTTCGTGCGAACTGGCGGAACCATTAACGGGTGGGTTGAAATACCGGCTTGAATTTCATTACAAACTTTCTTCCTATTCGGTTTATTCGATTGATCGCATCGGCTTGCTTTTATCGAATGAGCGTATCCACGAAAATCACGATCAGGTTATTGCAATGGCACCAACCTTGTCGGTTACCCACGATTCATCCATAACGGCCGGAACAGGGAGTTGGGAGCATGCGGTAATGGAATATGTTGCGCAGGGTGGGGAACAATATGTAACGATTGGAAACTTTTTTGATAATCAGCATACCCGGTATACCCGGTTGTCGCATCGTACCGGAAAAAGCAGCATGCTGATCAACAGCGCCTACTATTACATTGACGATGTTTCGGTTGTTTTAGTGGATCCCCCGGTTGCAGAAGTTACTCCGAATCAACAATTCGATATCGGGCAGATCGAATTAAATAAAGATTACATTCTTAAAAACATTCAGTTTGAGTTTGATAGCTATACGTTATTGAAATCATCCTACAAAGAACTTGACCAGGTGGTTGAGTACTTGATGAACAACCCGGATATTCAAGCCACACTTTCCGGACATACGGATTTTCTGGGTACCGAAGAGTACAATATTACACTTTCGCAACACCGGGCGCGTAGTGTGGCCGATTACCTGATTTCTAAAGGTGTAAAATCCAACCGAATTAATTCCTTTGGCTTTGGCAAGTCGCGCCCAATCGCCAGCGAGAAAACCGATGAAGCCCGAAGCATTAACCGTAGGGTTGAAATCAGGTTTGTTGAGGGTAGCTCTGATAAATTTTAATGGTCCATTCTGCAAGCCGGGCATTCATGGCCTTAAACCACAAAGGTGGCACCAGGGCCATAAGAATCATGGTGGGATAGCCAAACGGCAATTGCGGACTTTCATCGTAGTGATTCAGAACCTGGTAGCGTTTACCGGCAGAGGCGTGATGATCGGAATGCCGTTGAAGTTGAAATAAAAAGAAATTACTGATCAGGTGGCTGGAGTTCCAGGAATGCAAAGGATTTACCCGTTCAAATCTTCCGGGGGTAAGTTCGCGCCTTACAATCCCGTAATGTTCAACATAGTTAACCAGTTCCAGTAAGGTGATGGCAAAAAAACTCTGCCCCACAAAAAACACCGGAATCTGCCAAAGAATCTGACCTGGCGGACTAAAAGCAAAAGTAAGCGCACCACAAAAAGCAACCGGCAATACAGCAAACCAGATCATTTCATTTTTCCAATGCAGTACCGGTAATCCTTTTTTTGCAAGCCGTTCGTTTTCCAGTTTCCAGGCGTGGGCATAACCGAAAAACACGGAACGGAACCAAAACGAATAAAAATTCTCATTCTTTCTGGCTGTTGCCGGATCGGCTGGAGTGGCCACATATACATGATGACCCCGGTTGTGTTCAATGTAAAAGTGCATGTAGCATACGGTCATCAATAACAGTTTGCTGTAAAATCTTTCAAGTGCTGATTTTTTATGACCCAACTCATGCGCAACGGTTATTCCTATTCCACCGCTTACCAATGAAAAGCTAAGTATAAAACCAATCCATGCCGCGGTCGATTGAAAGGCTTCTTTTGAAATCACAAAACATGCCCACACTACTATGGCCAGTTGAACGTACGTCCAGCTGTAGGTAACAAAACGATAGTATTTTTCTTCGCTCACAATTTTGAGTTGATTTTCTGGAACATTAGAGGTATCCAATCCGGTGAGTTGATCGATTACCGGGATAACGACAAAGGCAAACACCAAGGCCAGGTAATTCCAGTAGCCGCCCAGGTAGTAGCCCAATACGACAAGTGTGGGTAAAATAAAAGCTGTAAAAAAGCCGAGTTTTTTTAAGTCGCTCACCTTACGAAGGTAAGTCAAGCAAATTAATAATCCGAATGAGGTACCTACTCAGACGCCATTTGAAAAAGTGGTTTTTTCTCCAGTGTTCCGGCCAGGTCCATATCGCGCAGGTGATCTTTATTTTGCGTTAAGAACCGGTTATACGCTACAACTATGGCATCGTAGGCTTGTCTGTAATTTTCGATGCGTTGTTCGGCCGTTCGAATTTGTTCTACCAAACCTTGCATGGTCGTGTTGTACGAGTAGGCTGAATACGACTCGGCTAAAGCGATGAGTTCAGCAACCAGGGAGTTGGACGCAAAATCGTATTCATCAACTACATCGCTGTTCTTCATGCTTCTGGGCGTGTACCGGATCTTTTTCAATTGTTCAACCCGGTATTCAAGCGATTGCAATTGACCGGGATCAAACCGGCCAGTAACTTTCAGCTCATGCAGCAAATTGTGCATCGCTTTAATTTTTTGATTGTCGTCATTGATCATCAGATTCCAGGCCAGGAGAATGCTGTCCTGTAAATCGAGGTAGATTTCGGTCAGGGAATCGGCTTCTGTATAGGTTGTGCTGATGGTCTCCGCTTTTTTAGTTTCACAGCTGCTTCCCCCGCAAATAATTCCCACTGTTAAAAAGCAAAGTATGGTTTGAATTCGATTCATTTTTCTTTCTCTCGTTTTACGAATACGGCTGAAGGTTCAAAAAGTTTGGATTTGTTTGCGTGACTTTTATCATCCGGACTAAAAGGCTTGAATTTAGTTGAATTTCAACAACTTACAGCGGTTTAAATTGCTCAAAGGCCTCCCGGCAATCGTTGCAATAATGGATAGACCGGCATAGGGTTGGGCCGAAAGGGTTTTTCAGATCGGTATTGGTGCCGTTGCAGCGGGGGCAGGCGGCATGCTCGAGCACATCAATGTCGGTAACCAGGTTTTTACCAACCGGGGGCGGGGCGAGGCCAAAATGCTTCAACGCCTGCCGTCCTTTCTCCGAAATTTTATCGGAATTCCAGGGCTCTTTAAAGGATACCGTTACGGCTACCTGATCAACACCTTTTTTGGTGAGTACCTCCATGATTTCCTGCTTCATCATATCCAAAGCCGGGCATCCCACGAAAGTGGGTGTTAGTTCAATCTCTACAGAATTTTCCTGCAAAGTAACTTTGGAAATCACCCCAAGATCGACCAGTGAAAGTACGGGTATCTCTGGGTCTTTCACTTCTTCCAGCCATTCATAAATCTGCTTGGTTGTTAGTGTGTTCATGCGTACTACCATTCAGCGGTGGGATCGATTTTAAAAACTTCACTCATTTCATCCAACAAAGGCTGAAGATGTTCGCTGTGCTGCCCCATTCTTCCACCTAATACAGGCTGAACGTTTGTCCAATCCGGAAGCTGCAACTGGGTTTGACCAATAATTTCGGCCACGCTCAACATCCATTTTTCTTTTAACACTGCTTCACCGCCAAAAGTCCCGGAATCGATCAATTCTTTTTCATAGGGAGAAGGCTCAAAAATTCCGAGCGCATACGGCAAGGCCCGATCCAGTGATTGTTGCAGCCGCCCGATGCTTTCGGATGTAGCATTCCCCAATTGCTTTACCCAGGTGTTGGCATGCAAGGTATGGTATCGGAGTTCGGCCAGTACTTTTACCGATAGCTCGGCCAGCGGTTTAAAGCTGGAGGTAGTGAGCATTTCAAACCGGAGAATCTCGGCCGTATCGTATAACAAGTGCCGCATTAAACTGAAGTCGTATTCACCGTTTGGTAGTTCCGTTAAGATGCAGTTATGATATTGTTCTGCATTTCGCGTAAAGGCAATGGTATCGGGTTCTTGTTCACCCAGTGAGTGGAGCATAGAATACAAAGCATAACTGTGCCCGATTTTATCCTGCGCCATGGAGGAAAAAGCAATGTCTTCTTCCAGCAACGGACCGAAGCCGGTCCACTCGGAGTTGCGGTGACCGAGGATCAATTGATCATCGGCCATTTTGTACAACAGTTCCTTTATTGCCTGTTCATTCATGATTAAAGTCGTTTAGTTTTTGTTTGCTGCTGTTCGTTCCAAAAATTCTTTCAGCTTATCACCGCCTTTGTAATCGGAAGCATCTCTGAATTTCTTTTCCGGCAGGGTGAGCCAGAGTTCCTTTTCATCCGGTTGAGTAAAGCGGATGTCGCGGGTGCGCACTGCCCACATGTTGTACATTACTTTATCGGATTGAAAATGCTTCTTGCCTTCGCTCATCGCTTCAGCGGGTGTGGTAGCCAGAACGGTACCTGCGTGAACATGTTGCTTCCCTCGTTTCGCCAGCAGGAAGATTTCATAGCTCAACTTTACTCCGGGCTGTCCGGGTGTTTCGTGAATAAATTCGAATACCGATGTTGTACCCTCTGTCATGGGTGAAACATAAACATGGCGGGTGTCCACCACATATAACGAAACGCAGGTAAACCTGCGGGTAAACGCTTCTTTGGCGAGTACAAATGCCATTTCGAGGTTAGGTGCATGCACAATGCCTTCATGCTGAAAAGGTTTTCCTTCACGGGGTTGTACGAACACCTCAAACGTTCCGAACTGGTCAAGCGGAGCTTTAGGTTCTACCTGGCCTGGTTGCCCGACAGCCGGTAGCCGGTTTACACGTGGATCGAGGGATTTCATAGGCATAAATATAAGCGGATTGCAAAACCGTTCGAACGGGTTGCGGTTGTGGTCAATCCGTAAACTAATCTATTTTCAGGTGTGTTCATTTTTTATGAAGCATCTGGATTTCATATCGGCTTTGGATTTAGTGTGCCGGTTTTACCCCCGACATCATTCACATGAATTAATCAACCTGGCCAACGATGTTTTGAAATGGGTTAATCACGAATTGCCGGAGGATAGTAGTACGATTATTTATTTGAAAACCTATTTCAAGTCACCTTCGGAAGCCCTGCGGGCCATCTGGAAAGAAATTCAATTGCTTGCCGGCCCGTTCATGAACCTAAACTGATCAGGCCAACGGTGTTACATACGCAGCCTTTGGTGTCTTTAATGCTTCCCGCACCCAACGACCCCGCTCTTCAGCAATTCTGCGAACCTCCAGGCGTTCCTTGTTGCAAGGCCCGTCACCGTTAATCACGCGTTTAAATTCTTCCCAATCGGGTTCAGTGTATTCCCACCTTCCGGTTTCCGGATTCTTTTTCAGGTTTGGATCGGGTATGGTAAAACCAAGCTCCCGGATTTTCGGAACATACATATCCAGAAACTGATTACGCATGTCATCGTTGGATGCCATCTTCACTTTCCATTTCATCAGCACTTCGGTGTGTGCCGAAATTTTATCCGAAGGACCGAAGAAGTGCATCATGGGCGGCCACCAGCGGTTGAGGGCTTCCTGGAACATATCGCGTTGCTTCTGCGTGCCGGTGGCCAGGTAGATCACACAATGATGACCGTACTTTAAGTGGAACGATTCTTCAGCACAAATTCTATCCAACGCCCGGCAATAGGGGCCATAGCTTCCTTTAGCATTGGCTAATTGGTTTACAATGGCACCGGCATCCACCAGCCAGGAAATAAAACATGAATCGGCCCAGGTAAAGGCCGGGTAGTTAAAAATGTTGGAGTATTTTGATTTGCCGGTAATCAGGTCGTTGATCATGGCTTCCCGCGACTTACCCAAGGTTTCGGCCGCGCTATATAACAACTGGCCGTGCCCTACCTCATCCTGCACTTTGGCCATCAAGGCAAGTTTGCGTTTAAAGCCTGGCGCACGGGTTATCCAGGTTCCTTCGGGTAAGGCTCCTATTATTTCACTGTGGGCATGTTGTTCGATCATCCGGATGAGTTGCTTGCGGTAGAGTTGTGGCATCCAGTCGGTTGGCTCGATTTTCTCTCCCCGTTCAATGCGCGCTTCAAATTCGGCAAGCTTAACGGGGTCCTCCTGAGCAAGACTATCCGTTTTAATGCCTTCAAATGTATTTCCTCCTCCGTACATGTTCGGTGTATTTTCCGGGAACAAAACTAACAACTGTTAGTGGAAGAACAACATGGTTATGGGTTTTGTTTCAGCCCGGTAATCAGCATGTCGGCCAATTGTTTACCGAGGTTTTCGGGCTCAATGGTACTGTCGGGGCT
Organism: uncultured Roseivirgaceae bacterium; assembly: GCA_964583905.1. GTDB lineage: Bacteria > Bacteroidota > Bacteroidia > Cytophagales > Cyclobacteriaceae > UBA2336. The sequence continues at coordinate 13,493 of CAZOYJ010000031.1, read as the reverse complement.
GAACCAACCAGGCATCCAATTTAAGGATGAGAATAAGGTCATTACCGCCAGTTTGGTGTCAATGCTCTTTTTAAAGTCTCCTGAAGCAATTCCATCTTCAATAAACTTTTTGAAACGGTTGATGTAATTGATGCGCAACAACAGGAAATCACGCAGGTAAGGTTGACTTAAATGGCGATGCTCATTCATAAACACAGCGGAAGAGGTCAGGTCTTTGGCCATTACCTTTACGTGCCCGATAATGCCGAGCCTGAGCTTTTCGCTGGCCGAAACATTTTTACTTTCAACTTCCGAGAGCGAGGCTCTGAACTCCGCAGCCAGGTCGAAACAAAGTGTCCGCAGGATTTCTTCTTTTGATTTGATGTGGGAGTACAGGCTGGCTGCCTCAATACCGAGTTTCTGGGCGAGGTCGCGCATGGAGGCTGCAGCGTACCCTTTTTCCTTGAAAAGTTCTGCGGCCATCCGGATGACCTGTTCTTTGCGTGATAAACTGGTTGCTAACTCGGGCATATGGTTATCAAAAATATGAGAAAATAGTTAGACGCTGAAACTTCAATTCATAATTTGGTGAAATGGAATTTTCAGCGGCATGAAATATAACTCCCTCGGGCAATACTTCTACAAGTTGTACACCATTATCTTTATCCTGTTACTGGTGCCGCTGGGTGTATTTATTTTTTTGTACCAGCGTGTGCAGTTGGGGATTCAGAAACCGATTGAATTCGATGTAAACGAAGAATTTGTATTCTATAGCATCATTGGATTGGCGGTGCTGGATTGGTTGTTCGTTACTGTTTTTTTTTACCATCGATTACGCTCAATCCGTAAAACTTCAAGCCTGGGCGAACGCTTAAGTCAATACGCTAACCTAACTATCGTACGTAATGCTGTGATCAGCACCGGCATGTTATTGCTGGCCGCGGGCTATTACCTTACCGAGAACAAATGGCTGACCGTGGTTTTTCTGGCTGCTCTGCTTTTACCGGTAGCGCAGTGGCCTGTTTCGAAACGGGTATGCCTTCACCTGAAGTTACGGGGCGATGAATATAAGATGGTGTTGTACCGGATGGATTATTTTTAACAAGAAATGCCATCCCGCTTGTGCGGAATGGCAATCCTGTACCTCAGACTTTTTTAATCTTTATTTAGCTTTTAGAAGATAAATCCGAAACTGAATGCATTAAGCTTCGGAGTGTTTGGCTTGCCGGTGCTGAACAAATCGTTCAAGTCATAATTAAAGAATATGTCGGTTGAACGGATTCCGATCTGGGCACGGATGCCGTAGCGGAAGTTGTTCAGGTAATAGTTGTTGCGGTCTTTATCTTTTTCGCGGCCATCATCTTTATACACCAGTTTGGAGTGGCTGCCAACCCGGTATCCGGCATAGGGTCCTGCACCAATGCGGAAGTTGCTCCCGTACGCATGCCACATCCGGCTCTTCTTTCCACGTCCGCCAAAGTCGAGCATGGGAATGAAGGATGCATTAATATAGCTTGCGGTGAGTTTGCTCTTGATGAAGTTTACATCGCGGGTATCTTCCGAAAAAATTACCCCATTCTCATCCTTCGATACCAGGATGTTGTCTTTCTGAAATTTAAAATTGTACCAACTCAAGCCCACACCCCACTCTACAAATAACTTTCCGCCCACATGCGTACGTTGCACAGAGTTTAACCCCACATACCACGAACCCCAGGGCCGTACCGAATAAAGTTCATCGGTATCGTCTGGAAATTTTCCATTGCTCAGGTAATTGTTCGTACCCAGGTCGAAGTTGAAAGAATTCCGGGTTTTACGGGTTATTTTGATGCTGCGTTTATTCGTCCGATTCCAGTCGCGATCTGTATCATCATCATCCCAGGTCACCTCTTCGTATACCCGCTCGGTTACGATGGGCTCATCGGCAGCAACCGGTGGTTCGGATGGAGGCGTGGGGGCAGGTTCAATTTTGTTTAAGATGTCGGTAAATAAGGCCTGAAAGTCGTACTGCCTTAAAATCGGTAAATCTTTTCTGTCTTTTATGGTGAACATCACCCGGCTGGAGTTCGCTAACTCCACAATAACCGTATCGGGTTTTTGTTGTGCCGGTGCCGTTAACACCAGGGTTACCAGTGCTGTTAAAATCAAAATGTTTTTCATGATGCTTTAATTTTTTTTCGATTGTTTTTTATCATCCAGGAAATTCAGCGCAAAAATTTCATCTTTCATTTGCCGCAGGTCGCCTAATCCGCTGTCACCGTTTTTCAGGTTCATGGCCACACCCATCAGCATTTGTATACGAGATGATTTTTTACTCTCCTGGGTTGCATCATCTTCGGGGAGGTTGCGTAAATATTTTTGATTCACTTCTTCTGCCGTGTACACCAGGTAAACTCCGGATTGTGTTTTTGTTGAAACCTCTAATGTTTCAAGATTAGTCGCCTCGGCAATTGAGGTTTCAGGAGTCGTAATCATTTCTTCAGGATTTTCAAATGAAGTGGTGGTTACGGCAATATAATTTTCGTTTACAGTGGTTACTCCATTCTTCTTCTCCTTCACTGTTTTCGGGAATTCCTTTTTATTTTCCTCCTGTACGGCAATAGCCTGTTCAACGGACGGCTCATGGGCAGCGCTATTCGCATGGGTAGATTCATCTTTCATTACTTCTGTTTTTTCGGGCGTGGTTTGCGAAGCCAGTAAGTTGGTATCTTCCTTGCCTTTACCCTTCCAAATCAATACACCGGCCACGGCCAATAATACCAGCCCGGCAGCAATCTTCATCCACAAACCTTTGTAGGAAGACTTATCAAGCCCGGCTTCTATTCTTGACCATGCATTTTCCGGGGCGTTCAACCGGAAGTTCTCCAGTTTTTCGCGGAACAGGTTGTCAGGTTGATGTGTCATTTGATTTGTTCTTTTGAAATCCACTCTCGTTCTACTAATAATTTTTGCAGGTAGGTGCGGGCCCGGCTTAACTGCGATTTGGATGTGTTTTCGCTGATGCCCATCTGTTCAGCAATTTCCTTGTGCGAATACCCATCGATAGCGTACAGGTTAAAAACAATCCGGTATCCGCTGGGGAGTTCCTGGATCATTTTCAACAGATCTTCAGCTTCGAGGTGATCGCCAATGCTTTGGTAATCGGGTTCACGGTCGGCCGCCTCCAGTTCGGTTTCCAGGTACATGGAGCGGTTTCGCCTCAACCAGGTAAGGGCTTCGTTAACGACCACCCTGCGGATCCAGCCTTCAAAACTGCCTTCTCCTTTGTACTGATCAATCCGGTCAAGAATTTTGGTGAAGGCAGCTACCAGTACATCTTCAGCCTCCATGGAATCTTTAACATACCGGCAACAGAGGGTGTACATTTTTGACGAATAGGTTTCATACAGGCGTTTCTGGGCGCTTCTTTCGCGCCTGACACACCCTTTAATCAATTCGTCTTCGGTAGTGCGGTAAATCGTCAGCTCCATTTAAACGGTTCAACAACAAGATGCAGAAAGCGGGTTCGAGGTTGCACGGTAACATAAGGTTAATAGGCAGCCTCGTAATCTACCAAAATGCTGATTTCGGTGAATTCGCCTGGTTTTACGGTAACGCTGTTTATACGGCCCTGGCCGTCAAACCGGTTGGCGAATAACCCTTTTTTTTCCAGAATAAAGATAGAGTAGTCACCGGGGGGCAATTTTAGCTTAAAACAGCCTTTTCGATTGGTTTTTATTTTTTTGATTAGCGGGGAAGCGATGTCACTGAAAAACACCCCCTCGGATTTGGCTTGTTGTATGGTTACAGCCTGGTAAATCCACACTTCGCGTTGGATGCCCCGGGATGGTGCAGGTTTGCGATCCGGGCCGGGCATTTGATTGCCTTCCAGCCATTCTACTTTTCCTATGATGCCCTGTCGTTGCGCAGATACAGAAAAGGTAAGAATCAGAGCCGTTCCGAGGAGGAAAATTTTCATAGTACAAAGGTACTGGTTTACTGAAAAAGTGAACCAATAATTGTGCCTATGTAGAATAAAAAGAGAATGAGAATAAAGATGATAAACATAGAGATAGGGTTTGAAGTTTAGCGTTCAATCAGTCTTTAATAACCTGTTGCGGGTTTCCGCGATAACTTACTTTGCTGGCCAGGCCCTCATCAATTTCCAAACGGCCCGAAACATACACGCTTGCCCTGGAGGCACCAACGGCTTCTACGATGGCATCCTTAACTTTATAATCAAAGCCTTTCAGTTTAGAGGCTCCAAGCACTTTGGCATCCATCGTTGTGCCTTCTCCGGATAAAATCATTTCCGATGCTCCGCTAAGGTATACCGACAAATCGCGAGCGTTAATCTTCCCATTTACCTTAATGGCGCCCAGGATTTTCATCTTGAGGTAGTCTTCGGTGAAATCATGAAAAGAAGCCTTACCGGCTCCTTTCAGTTCAACCTTATCCAACTCCGGCATGGTAATGCGAATACGCACTTCATCAAATTTCATTTTGTTCCAGCGCAGTTTGCGCTCATCATCGTAATCAATAACCAGGATTTTGCCCATTCGGGCAACCCGGTATTTTGCTTTTTCCGAAGCAGGCCCAGAAAGCTCTACTGAAAATTCATTTCCGCGCGTTACGCGTAAATCAAAGATCCCGCTGATTTCCAGTTCTTTAAAGTCGGAATAGTTTCCGGAAACACGTTTGTCTTCCTCAGGCTCGTCTTCCTCCCACAACGGCTTTTCACGAATTTCTTCCGGGCAGGAAATGCATTCCAACTGACCATCTTCTGTAATTTTCCAGGTGTTTCCGTTGCGTTGGTTGTATTCGATGTACCGGTTCATCAACCTCCAGAAATCGTCATCCATAACAAACGGTTGATTGAACGGAACAAAGAGCGTCATCTTGAGTCGTTGTGCCCGGAAAATGGCGTCTTCTTTAAAGTGAATATTCGAGTCGAACGTAAGGATGGAATCCGTTTGGTCAAGTGTATAACCCACCATTTGTGCATTGTCGATGGCCCTCATCTTTGTGTTGCCCTTTGCTTCGAAGTATTGCACCAGTTTCAGCGTAGTGCCCTCATAGCCCCTGATGGTAACAGTAGTGGCATCGTAATCATCAAGGCCAACTTCTCGAAGTTTAAAGACCGGGGTTTTTCCAGCGAGTTCGTACGTTTGTTCAAGCTTGTATTCGCCATGTTCCTTAAAGCCCATAGCAATTTTTGGGATGGATACGCTCAACACGGCTCCCGAAATAAAGAACATTACAAAAAGCGTCCAGCCGGTGATGGCATTAAACACAATACGTTGAGCGATTACGGAAATACCCAGTAAGAGCACAATGATACCCGGCACGAGCGAGCCAATAAAGAGCATGAAGGCAGTGAAGCCTGGGATTACCCGGCTAATGGCTTCCATAGGAAGGCTCACATCTTCCCAGCCCAGAATCCAACTGGAGGAAAAGGTAAACAACCCGATCAGGATGCCCCCGGCAACCAATACAAATACCACCATACCGAGCCCGAAGAAAGTAATGATAATCCCCACACCAACCCGCAATACATCCACAAGAGGCGACAGGATTTTACCGATGTTGGTCAGCAGCCACCCGATGGCCCGGAAGGGGAAGAGCAGAATTTTTACAATAGCGCTTTCTTCTTCGGGGGATTTCTCATCCTTGTTTTTTTTTACGGTTGATTCAATGTTAGACAGGGTAACCGGCTCCCCCTGCATTTCCATGCGCTCGGTAAGCGAACGGGCTTCGGGCACTACAATCCAGAATACGATGTAGGCGATCAGTCCGAGTCCTCCAAAGAAGATGGAGATTACAAACAGCAAACGGATTACAACAATGTCCATATTCAGGTAAGCGGCCAACCCTCCGGCCACTCCGCCTATTACTTTTTTGTCGGCATCGCGGTACAGTTTTTTGGCTACTTTGGCTTCTTCCAGGTCGTAGGAACCGGGAATGACAATCCAAAGCACAATGTAGGCAATGAAGATAAGCCCATACCCAAACACCAGCAGGGCAAACAGGATGCGAATCCACACCGGATCAACATTAAAATAATTGCCTAACCCGGCACAAACTCCACCTAAGATCTTGCGCTGCTGATCGCGCATAAAACGTTTTTGCTGGGGTGGGGTGTATGTACTTTGTGTTTGTTTGGCGTGTGGTTCTTCTTGCTGGGCCTCCTGTGCAAATTCCTGCTCTTCGGCAGCTTTGAAATCACTAACGCTACCCATCGTGGTGATCAGCGAACTTACATCTTCACTGGTGATCACCTGCTTGCCCTCGTGAAGCTTCGACAAAAATATTTCGGCTATACGACTTTCAATATCGGCCAGGATTTCACTGCTGTCATCAAAGGAAGCAAAGTACCGGTTAATCGATTCCAGGTATTTCTTCAGCCCTTCGTAGCCATCTTCTTCTATGTGAAAGATAATGCCGCTGATGTTGATGCTTATATTCTTTTTCATAACGTAAGAAAAGTCAGAGTTATATAGGTTAGTTAGATGCTTCTTTCGACTTGGAAGTTATCATTTCAGTAGACTGGATCAGTTCTTCCCAGGTATCGGTCAGTTTTTCCAGAAACTGGTGTCCCTCAAAGGTAAGTTTGTAATATTTGCGCGGTGGCCCCGATTTAGACTCCACCCACTTGTATTCCAACAGCCCCGAATTTTTAAGCCGGGTAAGAAGCGGATAAAGCGTACCTTCCACAACAATCATTTTAGCTTTGGTCAGTTCGTCCAGTAAATCGGAAGCATACACCTCGCCCCGCGATATAATGTGGAGGACACAATATTCCAAAATGCCCTTCCTCATCTGCACTTGTGTATTTTCAAGGTTCATAGAACAGTATTAAACTTATGTACTTGGCATTACCAAGTACTAAGCCAAAATACAAGGAGCACTGAAAAACCTCGAATTTGAGGCATTTTAACCATTTTACATCAAGTGCCCATCGTTTACCCCCTAAAATTTTGTTCATATCCGAACAGTTTAAAATCCTGAGTGTACATTTTCTGAGCAAGTGAAATCGACTTATCGGTGTAATAATCGGCAGGGTTATACGGGCTGCCTTGATGAAGGTGGGGCAAATTCAAGCCCTGGGTTTTCATGAAGGATGCAATTTCTTCGGGATACTCCAGTCTGAAAATTTTTACCGGAATGCCGTGTTGCAGATAAGGTTTTAGAAACAAGTGTTGCGGCTTGAAATGCTGATCTTTTAACCGGTCAGGAATTCGACTGATCCGTGAAACAAACGCTTCAAAGGAAAGATCGCGAGGAAGGATACCACCCAGGTAATTCTGGTAGAGAAAAGGTTTTTCATGGTCATCAGTGAAGATATCGTGATAAACGGAAGCTAATCGTTCAAGCGGATGCCGCACTACCGTAAAGCCCTGACTGTTTTGAAGCGTATGCACCTCGTGCTTTAGCCACGCATCCACTAAATAATTAAGTTGGGTAGGCGAGCACGATTCATCCTTCAAATCGGGCAGGATAAGTTTAAGCATTTGGCTGGCTATAGAAGTGCTTCCCGATTTCGGGATGCGAACATAAAAGAGCTTTCGCTGATCGGCTATCAGGTGGCCGCCTTTTGAGGAGAATGAATTTTTAATTAGGGCTGCGGCAGCGATCAGGTTAAACCATACCGGATGGGCGGTAATTTTTTCAGTTGATTTAAGTGGATCAGGTAAAAACGACTCCAGCCCTTTCAGCGCTTCATACCGCCTGGCATTGAAATCAAGAATGGGGGAATGCAATCTGCATTTGCCAAGAAATAATCCAATAAATGAAACCCAGGTTAGCACCTTCAAACTTAAGCATATAACCCAAACCTGCCGTATATTGCAACGTGCCAGATGATGATTGCCAGGAGAAAATTCCCTTTTGTATTATTTTTTTTGCTGCTGATTACAGGTTCGTTCTGCGCAGAAGTATCGGCTCAATATGGGCATGAGTGGATTAATTTCAACCAGTCGTACTACCGGATACCTATAGCGGAGAACGGACTGTACCGGATCACTTACCAGGATTTACAACAAGCCGGCTTTCCGGTGAACGCGGTTGACCCGAGGCGCTTGCAGCTTTTTCATCGCGGAAGAGAACAAGCCATTTACGTAGAGGGCGAATCGGATGCACAGTTTAACCCTACTGATTTTATTGAGTTTTTTGGACGCAGGAATGACGGTACTTCCGATACGGAATTGTATAAACCGGCCAGTGCACAACCCCATACCTATTATAACCTGTTCAGCGACACAACGGTGTATTTTCTTACGGTAAATTCGTTCGGGATTTCTACTGCGCGGATTCCGAAAACCTGGGAAGTGAATGTAAGCGGACTACCACCGGAAACTGCGCACACCGATGAAAAGCTGATGGTGCTTACACAAGAGCATTCCAATGGTCCGGCATACTTTGTGCATGTCCGGAATACTTTTTTTGATGTGGGCGAAGCCTGGACCGGGCAGGCTGTCAATCAGAATAATCAGGTGGATTACATCCTGGAAGGGATCACTCAAACCGTTACGGGATCAGGTGTGCCTCAGCTTGAAGCTTTGGTGACCGGCCGCAGTGACGTTGATGCTCCGCACCGGGTTGAACTTTATGCCGGACCATCGGTTGCCGCGTTGCGGTTGGTGGCTTCCGAAGACATCCTGAAATTCGATTTCATCACGATCCGCACGGCCTTGAACTGGACGGACATCAGTGGCGAAGGCAGATTGATTGTGCGGATGCGGGTATTGGCCACCGGAGCCAGTGCACGGGCCAGTCTTTCGTACATCCGGTTAAACTATCCGCAAAATTTTAATGCAGCGGGAGTAACCGAAAAGTATTTTCAACTGGACGAGAATCCATCCGGAAAATCGTTCATCAACATTCAAAACCCCGTGGTTGGTTCCAGGTTGTACGACATTACCAACCCGGCCCAGGTTATCTGGTACACACCACCAACGGCAACCATCAACCCGGTGATTTCCAATACCGAAGTTTCGAGAAAACTTTATCTCACCAGCACTATTCGTCCGGTAAGTAACATTAAGCCGGTAACGTTTCGCAACATTTCTCCTTCGCAACATAATTACATTATCATCAGCCACCCGTTGTTGATGAAGCCGGCTGGCGGGTATGCCGATGTAGTAAAAGCTTATGCAGGGTACCGGGCTTCGGAAGGTGGCGGCAGCTTTGACACCCTCACCGTTTCGGTGCACCAGTTGTATAACCAGTTTAACTATGGCGAAATATCACCGTTAGCCATTCACCGGTTTATGCGGTACCTGGTAGATCAAGGATCGCCCCGGTATTTGTTTTTAATCGGCAAGGGGTTGGAGTGGTATTTCAATTATCACCGCCAGCCGAATGCGCCAGAGTTTGCGGTTTATAAAGACCTTGTACCCTCGGCCGGTGCGCCTGCTGCCGACATGTTTTACACCATCGGGTTAGGTACAACTACGCACGAACCGGCTGTACCTACCGGCAGGTTATCGGCTACTAATCCGTCACAGGTAGCCGCATACCTGAACAAAGTAAAAGAAACGGAGGCATTGCCTTTTAATTCGTTGTGGCGAAAAGACCTTATACACCTGAGTGGGGGCCTTACACAAAAAGAAGTGATTGATTTCCGGCAATACCTGGAAGGATTTGCTTCCATAGCTGAAGGGGTTTACCTCGGTGGAAAGGTTCGGGCACAAGCCAAGAATACGACCAACGTAGGTGAATTGATTAATATCTCGGAAGCCGTTAACAAGGGTGTAAACCTGATCACTTTTTTCGGGCATTCCTCCGCAACGACAAGCGATTTTGAAGTGGGGTATGTTTCTAATCCTTCGCACGGGTATAAAAACCCGGGCAGGTACCCGGTGTTTTTAATCAATGGATGCAATGCCGGTGAGTTTTTTGTGCGTGACATCCGCAATGGCGAGGATTGGATTCTGTCTGCCGAAAAAGGCGCCATAGGATTTATTGCGCACACCTCGTTTGGATTCACTTCCGCCTTACGGTATTACTCGCATATTTTTTACCAGACTGCTTTCGCAGATTCGGTTTTTATGCGAAAGGGGGTAGGCGACATTCAGAAAGAAGTAGCCCGCAGGTACATGCAAAACCTGGGCGAAACGGAAATCAACCTCACGCAAATCAGCCAGATGTTGTTGTTAGGCGATCCGGCTATTAGTCTTTTCGGGGCCACTCAACCCGATTATGAAGTCAATAATACGAGCGTGTATCACCACTCGCTGGACGGTGAACCGGTTACAGCCTTTAGCGATGCCTTTGCACTGAAAATTATCGTAAAGAATTTCGGGCGAGCTAAAGATGATTCCCTTCGCGTACGCGTAACCCGCACGTTTAATGATGCTTCTACCGAAGCCTACGATTCTGTATTTGCACCGGTATACTACCAGGATACGCTTACTTTTCTGATTCGACAGGAGCGAAACCGGGGATTCGGCAACAATACGTTTACGATTGAGTTGGATCCGGATAACCTGCTTCATGAACTGAGCAAAACCAACAATACGGCCACCTACGATTTGTTTGTGCCGCTTAACCTTACCCGGAATCTGTTTCCGTACGACTATGCCCTGGTGAATTCACCCGAGGTGGTGTTTATTTTTTCGAGTTCGGATGTGGCGGGCACGGTCCGCGATTTTATCCTGGAAGTAGATACGGTAAGTACGTTCACCAGCTCATTTAAGAAGTCGTTTGTTGTAACCGGATTAATCGCTGAAAAAGACTTTACACTTCTTGGTCAGGATTCACTTGTGTATTATTGGCGAACCCGGTTTGCGGATGTACAACCGGGTGAAGTGGAGGAATGGACTACTTCATCCTTTGTTTACATTGTCGGTTCACCTGAAGGCTGGGGCCAGGTACAATTTCCGCAATACCTGAAAAATGAACTATTGGGTCTCGTGCCCGATACCGAACTTAAGTTGTTACGGTATCCCGAAACCGTATTGACATTTAGTCTCACTACATTTGGAAGTGCTTACGAATTACCTCCAACGAATTTTTCGCTGAAACTTAACAACGAAGAATTCAACCCGTCAAACATTTCCGTTCCCTGCCGGGATAATACCATCAATTTTATTGCTTTTGATAAACAATCGGCTATTCCATATGCCGGCATCACGTTTACAACACTGGATCCGCGCGCATGCGGTAAGCGACCACAAGTCATTAACAGTTTTCAAGCGAATCAGCTTATTACGGGTAGCGGATTTGATCTGGTTGCTTATTTGAATAATGTTTCAGAGGGCGACTCAGTGATCGTGTTTACGCTTGGTGATCCGGGCGTTTCATCCTGGTCGAATGCGGTAAAGCAGCAATTGGAAACCTTGGGAATTTCGGCCGTTCAACTGGAAACTGTCGTGCCGGGCGAACCGGTAATCATCCTTGCCAAAAAAGGTACAACACCAGGAACCGCGTTGGTCTACAAAGCCGCAGAACCTGCTGAACTTCCTTCTGCTGAACGGGAGCTGACAGTTTCCGGAACCATAACCGGCCGTTCAACTTTTGGATCAATGACCTCAACACGCATTGGTCCTGCGCAGCAATGGCAAACACTCATCACCCATTCGATGATATCTGAAATTCCACAAACCGATCAATTTGGTTTTGATGTAATTGGAGTTTCATTGGAAGGATCATCTCAACTATTACTTAGTAATGTTACGGGAACAGTTGACCTTTCCTTTATTGATGCCGGGGTATATCCATACCTGAAACTCATCTATCATAACACTGACCCTATTAATCTCACTTCACCGCAATTGAAAAAATGGCTGGTTCATTTTACCCCGGTAGCGGAAGGTGTTTTGCTGTTTGATAGACCGGAGCCCATTACGGTTCAGGAAGGTGAAAACTGGACGGGCTCATTCGGATTCAAAAATATTTCGCAGAAACATTTTACCGATTCATTAACGGTGCGGTACCAGGTGTTTAACCAGACCACCCGAACAGCTGAAACGAAGCACCGAAAAATCAAAGCACCTGTGCCCGGTGTAACCACCGCCTTTCAATTGGAATTTACCTCCCGGCATCGGGTGGGCGTTAACGATGTGGAAGTGTTTGTGAATCCGCGGCTGGTGCCGGAATTGTATTACGAGAATAACCAATTCATCATCCCGAATTTTTTGACCGTTGAGGGTGATGCGTTTAAACCTGTGCTGGATGTTACCGTGGATGGCCGCTATTTGAAAAATGGGGATTACGTTTCCCCCAATCCAACCATTGTTATTACCGTGTGGGATGAAAATCTGGTTCTTAAAATTACTGATCCGGAAGGGGTACTGATCCGGTTGAAATATCCGGGTTCGGCTTTCTTCACGACCATCGGCTTTACTCGTGATGATGTAACCTGGTCTCCACAAACGGCCACCAGTTTTTTCAAAGCAGAATTTAAACCGGTTGATCTGCCGGAAGGCCTATATACACTTGAAGTAGCCGTGGAAGACGCCAGTGGAAATGAAACACAACCCTATCGGATTGAATTTGAAGTGCAGCACGAATCAAAAGCTGTGTTGCAGCCGCCTTACCCAAATCCTTCAGCATCTGTTTTCAGGTTCGATATTGTATTGGCAGGCGAAACGCCACCCGATCAATTGCAATTGAAGATCTATGCGTTGAATGGCCGGATGATTAAATCCATAGCGGTAACTGATTTTCACATTGGCACTAACCGCTTGGTTTGGGATGGTACAGATCATTACGGAAATCTGCTTCCGGGTGGTCTATACCTGTACGAGATAACGCTTTGGCAAAACGGACAAACTATTCCGCTTGAAATTCCGGAAGGGGAGAAATTTCTGAAAGGCGGTTTTGGCAAGGTGGTGTTGAGAAGGTGAAGATTTTCTGGTTGAAGCATTGTAAACGGTTGGATGATTTATGTAATTTCGACTTCTCCGATAATTATCCATACCATGAATACTACCGACAAACGCATTGATGCATACATCGCGAAAGCTGAACCTTTTGCACAACCTGTATTGCACCACATGCGCAGCCTGGTGCATAAGGCTTGTCCCGAAGTAACCGAAACCATTAAATGGGGTATGCCCTCATTCGATTATAAAGGGCCTTATTTCAGTTTTGCCGCTTTCAAAAAGCACTGTGTGTTTGGTTTTTGGAAGGCCAAGCTGTTGAAAGACCCGAAGGGTTATTTAGGCGAGCGCAAAATTGATGGCGGAGATGCCATGGGCCACTTCGGTCGGGTTACCAGTTTGAACGACTTGCCTCCCGATAAGGTTATTCTCGATTTTTTAGAGCAAGCCAAAAAACTGAATGATGAAGGAGTAAAACTTCCGCCCAAAAAGAAGGCGCCCGTCAAAGCGCTGAAAGCGCCTGTTTATTTTATGGAGGCGTTGAAAAAAAATAAAAAGGCTTTGGCCACTTTCGATGCGTTTAGTCCTTCGCATAAACGCGAGTACATCGAGTGGATTACAGAGGCTAAATCCGAGGCTACACGCGAGAAGCGGTTGGAGCAGGCTATAGAATGGATGGCCGAAGGAAAACCCCGCAACTGGAAGTATATG
>CAZOYJ010000030.1:0-23652 GCA_964583905.1 uncultured Roseivirgaceae bacterium | reverse complement strand
AATTGTGAAAGAAAGCCTGGAAAGCCGCGACTACCAGGTTCACATTGCAACAGAAGGAAACCATGCCGTGTTGCTCTATGAACAAGCTCAACCGGATATTTGTGTGCTCGACATCATGCTGCCGCAGAAAGACGGCTACACCATTGCACGAGAAATCCGGAAAATAAACCCGGCCGTACCCATTATTTTTGTAACGGCAAAAACCCAAACAGAAGATTTACTAAAAGGTTTTGAATCCGGGGGGAATGACTACATCCGAAAACCCTTCAGCATGGAGGAATTAATTGTGCGGATTACGAACCTGCTGAACATGGTGCAACAAAAACAACCATCCGGAAAAGAAATTATCCCGATAGGCCAATTTGAATTCAATATTTCGCGGTACGAATTGAAAATCAATCAACACCTGAAAAAACTTTCACACCGCGAAGCCAGCTTGTTAAAAATTTTATGTGATAATAAAAATGCTACTGTTAGCCGGAAGGATATTTTGTTGCAGGTTTGGGGCGATGACTCCTTCTTTAATTCACGCAACCTCGATGTGTACATCACTAAACTTCGCGATTATCTCAAGGAAGATCCGGGTGTTCAGATTATAACCATTAAAGGGATGGGGTATCACTTTTCGGTTGAATGAGCTCTTATCGATTAAAGAAGACCAGACCTAGCTGAAAATTAATGGCTGAGAAATTGTCTACGCCAAAATATTCATTTTTATTCATCGCATAATCAAACCCGAGGGCAGCTTTTACGCCTGTACCTGAATACTTACCAAACCTGTACAGTACTCCCACTTCCGGACGAAGCAGAAAACTGGTATTATTATCCGCCTCGGAATACACATTATAAAAAAGCGCATATTCGGTAAAGGCTACACCGGCCATGAGTGAAACATACGGCACCAATGCCTCCGTGGGCTTGTAATAATATTGACCGTTCAGCCCCACCGTGTAGTAATACATGTAATTATAAATATCGGTAGTAATAGCACCGCCCGGGTACGGATACGTTTTGCGTGGTACGTAATCATCAAAAACCGAATAACCGCCTTCAATTCCCCAGCCCCAATTCTCAGTAACAAACTTAGTAAACCCAATGCGCAAGCCGCGCGAACTGGTCCGACTTACAAAATCAGTATAGGTGGGCTTCATAGTTGCCCAGGTTACATGAAAGGCACTTTCCGATGGTTGCGCACTAACCACACTTGCCCAAATACCAAGTGCTAAAACCAGAATTATTCGTGGATTCATTCGTCTATATGAATTAAATGTAAGGCGATTGCTCAAAAGCAGTTTGAATGGCTTCAAGGGTTTTGCCTTCCAGATCGATAGTGGACACCAAATCGCCAATAAAGGCTTTCCAAACCCATTTGTACTGATTGTTTGTTGCATTCTTAATATCAACTACTTCAATAACCAGAGTGGCATAGTTAGAATAATGATTGGTTACCACCGGGCCGTAATACCCCCAGTATCCGTAGTACCAGCCCGAATAATAGGAAGGAAAGAAAACGGTCTGGTAATAAGTGAAGTTCTGAAGCGCTACAATATTTACTGCAAAGTCAGGGTTTGCTTGTTGTTGTACCAACGTGTAACCCCGTTCCACAAATGAATCGCGAACCAGCCGCGATACCGACTTTGCATAGTTGGATATGATGATGGTGTCGTTCGGTAGTGCATTGTTCACATATCCAATCGTATCAATCCGCATCACAAAGGTTGAGTAGGAATTAAAAACATTCGATGTGTTGGAAATAAGTTCCTGGTTGTATTGTGTTTGCACCACCATATACCGGGCCAGCTCGCCTGTTTGCGGCTGAATATCGCAGGCCGTTAGGGCAAACGCCAGCATTAGTAAACGTATCGCACTCTTTCTCATACTACTCTTCATTATTACTGTAGTCCGGTTATCAGACACCCTAAAAACAAAATTCGTTTAAATCGGGTGCTTGTTTTCGCGAAAATTATTCCAGCCAGTTTCGCTGAGCCAACAACGTGAGTACCTTTTCGCGGCTTTGCTCACGTTCGAAGGGCCGGTTGGCCAGGATTACGTACAGCACTTGTTTAGCCGGAACGTAAACATAATCGCAATAAAACCCACCCTGTGTACCCGTGTGTGCAGCGATCATCAGGCTATCCGGGGTTTGTTCAAGAAACCACGACTTGCCGATAAAAGGCGCTGTTTTTTCCTTCCAGTTAGCCGGAATAAACGCGGTTCGCGATTCGGCTATTGTTTCATTGGTGGTAAATCGGGCTTGCTGAATGGCCAACTCGTATTTCAACAGTTCTTCCGCTGAACTCCACACGCCACCATTACCCGCTGCCGCGAAAGTAGGCTCTTCGCCATAATCTTTCTCCAGCCATTGGCCTTTTACGTTTATGTAGCCATGCGCAACACCGGTTTCGGGATGCGGCCCATCCGTGATAGTGCTGGTTACCATTCCGCTGGGCTTAAAAATATTTTCGGCAATAAATTCCTGCCACTTTCTGCCGCTAACCTGCTCAATGATCAGGGCCAATGCATTAAATGCGGGGTTGGAGTACGCATAGTGTTCACCGGGTTGAAAATTCAATGCCCCTGCGGCTTTAATAGGCGCCCAGTTCGCATCATCTTTTGCGGTAAGATAAAATACCGAATCTTCCCTGGTTTTTCGGATATCCGGAAGTCCCGAGGTGTGTGTGAGTAAATGTAAAATGGTTACCTGATCTGCGATGGCTTTGTTTTCAAAATCATCAAAGTATCTGGACAACGGATCATCCAGCGAAAGCTTACCCTGATCGCGCAGCTTTAAAATGCCATAGGCCACAAATGTTTTGGAGATGGAGCCGAGGTTAAAAAGTGTTTTGGAAGTAATCGGCTCGTTGGTTTGGAGATCGGCAAGTCCGTACGATTTTGAAAAAATTACAGCACTGTCTTTTACTACAAGAACGGCTGCTCCCGGTTCATCCGATTTAAACGCAGCAGCAAAATAGGCGTGGAGTTCGGCTTCGAAGTTTTGGTGCGATTGCTTTGGTGCGCAAGCTGGCACTACAAGCAACAAAAGATAAATGAACTGGGGGTTGATTTTCATTAGCGTTACGATTAAGCAAATTCAATTTACAGGTTCTGTTCATCTTTCTCATTATTCATGATGTAACTCAACGCCCCCGATGGGCACTTTTTCACCTGCTCAATAATGTTATCGGTAGCCGATGCTTCCGGCACAATCCAGGGCCGCCTGCGCGGATCAAAAACTTCAGGTAATCCTTTAAAGCAGATAGCAGAATGAATACACTGATCAGGTTTCCATACAATGGTTACTTCTCCGTTGGTGTATTTCTTTGTTATAGTTTTCATTGGGGCTATGTTGGTGGTACTAAGTTACCTAAGTCGGTCAACGATTAAAAAGCATGGTTCATCACAAACGATTCCTGCCGGAACCGCTGGCGTGGAGCTGTTTCACGTTGCATTAAATTTTCCGGAAGTTCCTCAGCATTTCCCGGATACCCGATTGCCATAATCACGCCCACCTCAAAAGCATCGGGGATGTTAAGATTTTCGATGGCCTTTTGTTTGTCGAAACCAGCCATCTGGTGAACATTCAAGCCGAGTTCAGTTGCCTGCAAGGAAAGAAAAGCATTAGCGCCACCCAAATCATACTTTGCCGAACCATTGGGGCGATCATTTCGCTTAAAATTTTTACGGGCCAGACTAACCACCAGCAAGGGCGCGTTCTTCACCCAGACTTGATTACTCTCGTTAAGCACATCAAAAATTTTAGCCCACAATTCAGGCTGACTTTTAGTAGCATACAGGTAATGCCAGGGTTGATCGTTCACGCTGGAAGGCGCCCATCGTGCAGCTTCAAACAAACTGCGGATTTTTTCGGGCTCAACCGCACGTGCCGCGTAGGCCCGTCTGCTTCTCCGGTGCTGAATGGCTGCCATAACGGGCGCCTCAAATTCTGATGAAACGGGAATTTCTTTTACTTCCATTTTCCTTTTGTTTATTCTTCAATCAACACGCCCATTTTACCCAGTTGGTAATCGCGCATGGCTTCCATAATTTGAGTTTGGGTGTTCATCACAAACGGACCATACGAGACTACTTCTTCATGGAGAGGCTTGCCACTCAGCACTAAAACGCGGGTGTCTTCCAATGCTTTCAACGTTATACCTTCTCCATCATTTTTGAAATGCACCAGGTGCAACGCTTCCGCCAGGCCGAAACCATCAACCGATAATTTACCATCCAATAAATATATGAGTGCATTGTGATCGGTTGGTATAGTAACAGCTATCCGCCCACCTTGTTTAAAGTTAAGGGTTGCCGCGTTTACTTCGGCTTGCGAGGGTACAGGTCCTTTAAGACCCAACATAGTTCCCGAAAAAACATGTACCGATACCTTATCATCTTCCGATTGCGTGACCGGTACATCTTCGGCCTTAAGCGGAAAGTACATCGGCTGATCAAGCTTATGCTGCGCAGGTGTATTGATCCATAATTGAATAATTTCCTGCCTGCCGCCAATTTCATGAATATCGTGTGGTGGGCGTTCGCTATGTATGATGCCCAAACCGGCATTCATCCATTGTGCTCCGCCTGCATAAATAACACTATTGTTGCCGCGGCTATCGCGATGGTGCACACCGCCTTTGAAAATAAAGGTTACGGGCGAAAATCCACGGTGCGGATGTGGCCCCACGCCACCATGCCGGGTGTCAAGATGTTTAGGCACTTTAATGTCAGCATGGTGCAGCAGCAGGAAAGGATCAATCTGATCAACCTGTTGGGTGGGCAGGGGTTGCCGAACGGGCAAGCCGCCCATATCTACCGTATGGCTAAATAATAAACGTGAAACAGACCTGTTCTTCATATTTTCTAATTAAAGTTATTACAATAGTTGTATCAACAACTATTTTCATCTGTATTTCGTTCCACACATAAACCTACCCAAATGATTAACTTACAACAAAGAAAATAATATGAACACCCAACTGGTTACCGGCATCCACCACGTAACGGCTTTGGCGGATGATGCCCAAAAAAATGTTGATTTCTATGCCGGGATCTTAGGCCTGCGCATGGTCAAGAAAACAATCAACTTCGATGCACCCGATGTGTATCACTTGTATTACGGAAATGAAACCGGGAGCCCGGGTACCATCATGACCTTCTTCCCCTATGCCGGCTTAACCCGGGGGCGGCATGGCAAAGGTCAGATGACGGTAACTTCCTTTTCCGTTCCGGCTACCAGCCTGGATTACTGGTTAAAACGATTAAAAAAATTCAATATCACCCATACCGAACCACAGCAACGATTTGATGATGAGGTGTTTGTTTACTTTGAAGACATTCACGGCCTGGGTTTGGAGTTGGTTTTCAATAAGGGCGATCAACGGGCCGGATTTTCTTACGGGCAAATTCCGATGGAACATTCCGTAAAAGGATTTTATGGTGTAGTGCTTTCGGAAGAAGGGTATGAACGAACTGCCGCTTTATTGTTGGAAGGTATGGATCATAAACTGGTAGCCGAAAAAGGAAATCGTCTTCGGTACTCGGCCAGCGGAGTGGCTGGTGATTTTATTGATATTCTCTGGGCGCCAGATGCTGCACGTGGGCTGGGTGGAAGCGGCACCATTCATCACCTGGCCTTTGCCACGCCCGATGATGCCACTCAACTGGAAGTCAGGGAAAAGTTACTCACCAAAGGTTACCAGGTAACACCGGTAATCGATCGCCAATATTTCCACAGCATTTACTTTCGCGAACCCGGTGGCGTTTTGTTTGAGATTGCTACCAATCCACCAGGTTTTGCCATAGATGAGGACCCAGCCAAACTTGGTGAATCCCTCAAACTACCGGAATGGTACGAATCCTCACGCGAAAAAATAGAGACGGGGTTGCAACCGATTAATTTGGTACCGGATAACTTCATGGATTGAAATGACGCACATAAAAAAGATTGTTGAAGCCGGCCAGCCCTTAACGAAAGCAAAAAAGGCGCTGATTATGCTGCATGGACGCGGTGCAACGGCCGAAGATATTTTATCTCTTCACACCTATTTACCGGTGGATGACTTTTACATCGTTGCGCCACAAGCCACAAATTATACGTGGTATCCATACAGTTTCATGGCTCCTGTTCAGCAGAATGAACCGTGGCTTGGCAGTGCATTGGAGCTTATAAACAACCTGGCAGGCGACATAAAATCCGCGGGCCTTACATCCGATAAGATTTTTATTCTTGGCTTTTCGCAAGGGGCCTGTCTTACGCTTGAGTTTGCCACGCGTAATGCCCATCGCTGGGGTGGTGTAATTGCTTTTACCGGTGGGTTAATCGGGGAGAAAATTTTCCGGGATTCCTATCAAGGAAATTTTAATGGAACTCCGGTATTCATGAGCAACGGCACGAATGATCCGCATGTACCCTTACACAGAAGCGAAGAATCCAAAAAAGTATTGGAAGAAATGGGTGCGCATGTTACCCTTAGCGTTTACCCCCATCGGCCACATACCATTTTACAGGAAGAACTCGATGAAGCATCACAAATCTTTTTGCAGTAACCCGGTAACACTATTGGGCCTATCAACAGAATCAAGATTAAGGTGAACTATGTTTCTTATTGAAGGCCGTAAAGAATAAAACAAAGCCGATCAATCCTTCAGCAAATGGAATTCCTGATTCAAGAAAAAAGTTTGGACTGAACACCGCCAGCCCGACAATGGTTGCCAGCATCAACACACCCTGCCACATCCAATACGTACTATCCATCACCCGCAATGAAGTACGTACCAATTGAACATCATCGCGAACCAAAAACTGAAGCGCTCTTACATCCCACGCCAACAGGTAAGTTGTAGCCAAAAGCATTAAGCCGGTAATAACAGGGGTTCCTTTAAAATCAAAGGATAGGGTAATGATAAAAATGTTGAGGATCAGTCCGAAAAAAATCAACGCCCCCAACCGGGCAAAACGCTGGGTCATCAATAAAGCCCCTGTAAAAATTTGCGTCCACCCGATAAATTTCCAGTACAATCCGGACTCCACCATAACCCTGAAAAACTGTTGAATAGGGAGCAGGTCTTGAATAGGCGGCCCCATTGAACCCATCAAATTAACGCTACCGTTAACTTTACCCATTCCAAATGCAGCAATAACAAAAGCACCACCAATCAGGTAGCGCAGGTAAATAGTGAAGACCTGCAAAAAAGTTTTTTGCTTCCAATAGTCGATATAGGATAACATTGCTGAAAGAATTTATAGGCCCTAGACGCCAGAACTATCCCGTTGTTACAGCATCAATCCGAATTCCTTTACTGATCAGGTAATGATGGATTGATAATACATGTATGGTCTTCAAAAGAAAACATCGACCAAATTTAATTGCTGATGATTCGTCCACCATTAACTTGGTTTAAGGGCCTGATTAATTATTTTTGGAGCCATTAAAGCCATGCATTGATTTAATGCAATAGCAACGAAAAACCAACCGTAATCATGCGCACCATTTTTCTGGGAATTCTGTTTGGATGCCTATACAGTTGCGCTCCTGAAGATCCGAAATCCGGTAAACCACGGCCACTGTACTTTCCACCCATCGGCACATCGGTATGGGAGACTATCGATCCGGCTAGCCTTGGGTGGAACACCTCGAAAATTGCTGACCTGGAGAACTTTCTGGAGGCTTCGGATAGCCGGGCTTTGATCCTGCTTCAGGATGGTAAAATTGCCCTTGAAAGATACCGCGGAAAGCAATTTGATGGCGTTACCGATTTTAGTGTTGCCAGCAATTGGTACTGGGCCTCGGCTGGTAAAACACTTACCGCAGTACTGGCGGGCATTGCCGCTGAACAAGGCAACCTCAATCTTGATGCAAAATCATCCCATTACCTGGGTGCCGGATGGACCTCCCTTACAACAGAACAGGAGAACCTGATTACGGTAAGGCATCAACTAACCATGACTACCGGGCTGGATGATCAGGTTGACAATCGGGATTGCACAAGCCCGGAATGCCTTCACTTTAAAGCCCTGCCAGGTTCACGCTGGGCGTATCACAATGCGCCTTACACCTTGTTGGATGGGGTGATTGCCCAGGCAACCGGCAAATCGTTAAATGCCTTTCTTAATGAACAGTTAAAGTCAAAAACCGGTATGGATGGGCTTTACATTAAAACCGGTGACAACAATGTTTACTACAGCACGGCCCGATCTATGGCGCGATTCGGATTACTTCTTTTGAATAGGGGAAATTGGGATGGCACACAGGTTGTTCCCGATGAATACGTTACGCTCATGAAATCATCTTCCCAAAATCTAAATCCAGCTTATGGTTATCTTACCTGGCTCAATGGAAAATCATCCTTTATACTCCCCAACACCCAGATAAGTTTTCCCGGCTCCATTTCTCCTAACGCACCAGCCGATATGTTTGCGGCAATGGGTAAGAACGGACAGATCATAAATGTGGTACCCTCTAAAAATCTAGTTGTTATTCGTATGGGTGATGTGCCGGATACATCCCTGGTGCCCATGCTATTCCAAAATGATCTGTGGCAAAAACTAAATGAAATTATTCCACAGTAGTTGTGGTTAATGGCCCTCTATAGTCTTCTGTTGCCGGATGGCCGTAATTTGGAAATTTCTTTTTATTAGCTCCCGATGCAGATGTTTTGAGAAATCAAGTGCATGATCGCCATCGCCATGGATACAAATCGTATCCGCCATTATAGGAATTGCAACTCCGCTAACCGTGGTTACGGTTCTTTGTGTAGTTATTTGTAAAACCTGACTAACCACGTCATGGGTAGTTCTCAGTAAGGCGTTTCCTTGTGTGCGTGGTGTTAAGGTTCCATCAGGTTGGTAGGTACGATCGGCAAACGCTTCATGGGCAGTCTGCAGTTCCAGGGCCTGTGCTTCAACAAGCATGGAACTTCCACTTAGTCCATAATAAACCAGTGTCGGATCAAAATCCTTAACCGCTTGTGCAGCTATTGTGCTGATGACCCTATCCTTCGCAGCCTGGTTATACAATGCCCCATGCAATTTAACATGATGCAACCGGGCATTCATTTCGGTGCAGATCGTTTGCATGATTTCCAGTTGGCGCCAAACCAATTGGTATAAAGCTTCATGGGAAAGATAAACCGGCTTACGGCCAAAATTTTCTTTATCATCAAACCCGGGATGCGCGCCAATCGCCACCTTGTGGAGCAGACAAAGCTCAATCGTCTTACGGATGGTTGACTCATCACCGGCATGATAACCACACGCAATATTGGCGCTGCTGATGTACGGCATGATGGCTTCATCGTTGCTCATGCCTTCACCCATATCGCAATTCAAATCAATGGTCATGCAAAAACTCCTTTAGCTTGTGCCTGCAAGATACCTGCAACTGCTTTAAACTTTTGTATTGATCCAGGGCAAAGCGCTCCGCTTCTTCCAAACTAATAAATTGAAAACCGATTTCATCATTCGGCCTGCATTGAACAAGTTTCGACCGGTCGGCTGAGCTTACATGTGCCACCCGCGGATAACCGCCTGTAGTTTGATGATCCGCCATCAAAATAATCAGTTCACCGTTGGGCAGCAATTGAATCGTGCCAAACGTAACGGCCGTTGAAAGCAATTGTTGCTTCTTGTTCTGCTTGAGAACAGCTCCTTTTAATCGGTAGCCCATTCTATCGCTTTGCTTACTGATGGTGAATGTCCCGTTGCAGAAATTGGTTTGCGATTTCCTGGTAAGCCATGTAAACTCATTACCGGTCAGGCATCGGATGCTGCTTCCGCCAGTATGAAATTCAGAAACATGTACTCCCCATGATAATACTTTTATTTCACGAATGCTATGGTTCTTTTTAAATTTCATCTTATCTCCTTTCTTCAAAAATCTTCCTTCCACCCCGCCAACCTTTGCTTTTACATGGGTACTGTTGCTCCCCAACCATTTTCTCAATTCAAACCCTCCACGCAATGCCAGGTAGCAAAAGGAGCCTTGAGCTGATTTCGAAAATTTTAACTCAGTTCCTTTAGGAACCAATACAGGTTGATTGAGGGGAATGGCCTTTCCATTAAGCCTGGCAGAAAAATCGGCCCCGCTTAACGCGATCATCGCTGACTTATGAAAATGAAAAGACGCTGCCGGAAAACACAATTCGATAACCGCCTCCTCTACATCATTCCCCACTAAAGCATTGGCCACGCTCATAGCAACCCAATCCATTGCACCGGAAGGGTTAATGCCCAAATGCTGATACCCGAAACGTCCGCCATCCTGTATGGAATCGGCTATGCCCGCCTTGATCACCTCAAAACTCATCGTACAACAACTTGTATTTATGCTGATTGAAAGCTTCAAATTCTTCTTTCGTGATGGAAACAAATTTTACTTCATCACCGGGCTGCAACAAGGCAGGTTGTTCCTGCGTGGCATCAAATAACAGCAGTGGAGTTCGGCCGATAATATTCCAGCCACCAGGCGATTCAAGCGGATAGATGCCCGTTTGATTTCCGGCAATGCCTACACTGCCAGCCGGAACATGATTACGTGGAACTTTCAATCGCGGCACGGCAAGTTCATCACTCACAATGCCCATGTAGGCAAAGCCCGGAAGGAAACCAAGCATGAAAACACGATACATGGTTGACGTGTGAAGTTCAATTATTTTTTCGGGAGATAATTTCTTTTTCACAACCATCTGCTTCATGTCTGGTGCAAATTCCGAATCATAACACACGGGCACCTGTAGTGACCTTCCGGTGAGGCTAATGGAATCATCGCATTCATCCAGCGCAACCTCCAACGCTTTCCTCACCCAATCGAAAGCCGATAAATGATGTCTACGAATAGAAGGCGCATCATATAGTATCGTTAACGTGGTGTAAGCAGGAATGAGGTCGTACCAGAACTTCTTTTGGTTATCCTGCAGGTGCCGGTAAAGCCTGAATACACAATCATTTGTTTTGATGCTGATCTCGTCACCAAAACTTATGGTAGCAGCATTTTCTCCGGTAGGATAAATGGAAACAGGCTTCAAAATTTATTATTTGATCCAAAAGATAGGCATTTTTAACCCTGGGAAATTGCAGGATTGATTGCGCAAACAAAAAAAATGCTGCCTCATACCCGAAGCAGCATTTTCACCCTAACCGAACTTCTTCCTCAAGCAGCTATATCATCCATTATGGCTCTGCCATTACTACTGCGTTCGTAGGTTACCGCAGCAGATTTTACCGTCTTGATAATCCGGCCGGCTACTTTATACGGATCAGCAGAAGAGTTTGGTCTGCGGTCTTCCAGCCAACCCTTCCATCCGTTTTCAACCGTAGCAATCGGAATTCTGATGGAAGCACCACGATCGGAAACTCCATAAGAAAATTTGTCAATGGATTGTGTTTCATGCTTACCGGTGAGCCGAAGATGATTATCAGCACCGTAAACTTCGATGTGTTCTTTCACTACCGGGGCAAAGGCCTGGCATACCTGTTCAAAGATTTCTCTTGAGCCACTTTCCCTCAGCAGAGAATTAGAGAAATTGGCGTGCATCCCCGAACCATTCCAATCGGTATTGCCCAACGGCTTGCAGTGCCAGTTAATAGCCACTCCGTGTTTTTCGGCTGTTCTTTCCAACAGGTAGCGCGCCACCCAAACCTGATCTCCGGCTTCTTTGGCACCTTTTGCAAAAATCTGGAACTCCCACTGGCCAGTGGCCACTTCTGAGTTGATCCCTTCAACATTGATTCCGGCCGATATACAAAAATCCAGATGCTCCTCAATGATCGCCCTGCCAAATGCGTTCTTCGCTCCAACCGAGCAATAGTATGGTCCTTGTGGTCCCGGATATCCGTTCTCAGGAAATCCCAATGGCTTGTTTGTCGCTGGATTCCAGAGGAAATATTCCTGCTCAAACCCAAACCAGAAATCATTGTCATTATCCTCAATGGTAGCGCGTGCATTTGATTCATGCGGGGTGCCATCGGGATTCAACACCTCGCACATTACCAGCCAGCCGTTCTTCCTTCCGGGATCGGGAAAGAGCGCAACGGGTTCCAGTAAGCAATCAGACGAATGGCCGGTTGCTTGCTCGGTGGAACTTCCATCAAAGGACCAAACCGGGCACGCTTCCAATGTGCCGCTAAAATCGCTAACGATTTTAGTCTTGCTGCGTAAACTTTGGGTGGGTTTGTATCCATCCAGCCAAATGTATTCGAGTTTTGTTTTTGACATAGTGGTCTAATTAAGGTTACTATTCATTTTAAAATTTATAAACGGCCGCCAACGCAAATGACGACAGCATGTCTTTTGAATTATAGTTTTTGTCCAGAAAGAAATCTTCCGAAGTCTTGTCCAGACGGAACTCAGGAATGATTGTGAGCGCACCCACTTTGTAATTGGCCGACAGCGTGACAGCAGTCACGCTACCATCGCCATCGTTAAGACCAATCACATCTTCCAGGTGTCCTTTCTTCACAGCGAAATACTCAACCCGTGTACCAACCGAGAAAGCCTCCGACAACTTCACATGAGGGTACAAGGCTACACCAAAGAATGAAGTAGCATCGCCTTCGATGTTGGCAATATCGCCTTCCGAAATAAATTGCTCCCCGGAAGCCACCGATTGATAGGAGGTGTTCAGCCCGAGATAGAATTTCTCACTCAGGTTGAAGCCGGTGGTGATGTCCACCTGAAACAAGGCCCCGGCTGATGTAAGAAAACCGGTTATGTTCCCGTCTTCATCAACCGCATAAGGATAATCGCTCCTTGCAAGTTTACCGTCCTGATCGCCATACAGTACATTCAACCAGATACCACCGGCCTCACTCTGATGCCCGAACTGTGCGCCCAATGTATAGGTGTTTACCGGGTTGAACTCAACAATATCCGTTGGGTTTAGCACGGCTAGCTTGCCAACAAATCCTCCTCCAAGATCAATGTCAGCACGCAGCCCGGTATGACTGAACGGACCGTAGGAGAACATGTAGGAAGTTGAGTAATGAAAATTGACAGTCGGAGAAATTACTTCATAGCCGAGAAAAGTGTTGAACTGCCCCATGTTCAGGGTAATCTTGTCCGTCACCTTGTAGTAAACAAAGAGCTGATTGACAATCCCCTGGGAAGAATTGAAAACGGCATCTTGCCCGCGTGGTCCAAATACCAGGTCGGCTGTGAAACCCAGGTTTTCACCGCCATAGAAAAAAACAAGGTTCGCCATACCCAACCCAAATCCTTTTCGGTTGGCGAATGATGTGGCCGGAGCATACGATTTGTATCCGAATCCTGACCGGAAATACGTGTCTATCGATCCGGATATCTCAAACGTGGGTTCCTCCACTTCTTTCTCATCTTCAGGTGCTGTTTTTTCTACCGCAATTTCTCTGGTGGCTCCCGCAGGGACTTCAGCGATATTACGCACAACGCTTGCCAGGGCAAGTGTTGGATCCTGGCTGTAACTGTATGTTGTGAAGGTTATTATCATCAAAATAGATGCATATATTTTTAGGGTTTTCATATTTTTGTGTGTGTTTTAATTAACAATAAGCTAAGGTGGTCCCGGCAGGGTCTCTTACACCCTCCGGGACGCTTTAGTGATCAGAAAGCGCCATTCTTTTCAATTTGATTTCAGCGCTGAATTCATCGATCAGGCAACTTTTTCTTCCAGGGCACTGTAGTTGATCGGGTACAGATTTTCGCCATGCTGACTGAAATCTGATCCTACCATTTTTTGCTCGGCCGAAATGCGCAACGGAGAGATCAAATCGGTAAGCTTAAGAATGATCAGGGAGCCGATAAACGTAAAGGCTATCACAATCACCAGCGCCACCATGTGAACAAAGAACAGGGCCGTCTCGCCAAAGAAAAGTCCGTTACCGGTGGTGTTGCCTCCATTCACAGCCGTATTGGCTAATAAAGCCGTCATAACCATTCCTACCGCACCGCCAACTCCGTGACACGGAAAAACATCAAGCGTATCTTCCAGCGAAGTTTTGGATTTCCAATGCACCACAATGTTACTGATGATACTGGCGAATGTTCCGATGAACAAACTGGAAGGAATAGTAACAAAACCTGCGGCAGGTGTAATAGCAACAAGACCTACTACGGCACCAATACAAAATCCGAGGGCAGAAGGTTTTTTGCCTCTTGCCATATCAAATAAGATCCAGGCAAGGCCGGCTGCAGCAGAAGCCGTGTTGGTAACAGCAAACGCAGAAGCTGCCAAAGCATTTGCGCCTAAGGCACTACCCGCGTTAAATCCAAACCAGCCAAACCAAAGCAAGCCTGTTCCGAGAAGTACAAAGGGAATGTTAGCAGGAGAGATGGAAGCCTTTGCTTCACCTTTGTTTCTTAAAAACATAGAGGCTGCCAAAGCGGCAAAACCAGCCGACATGTGAACGACCGTTCCCCCTGCAAAATCAAGCACTCCCATTTTAAACAGGAATCCTTCGGGATGCCACGTCCAGTGTGCAAGAGGCGCATATATAAGCAGGGAAAACAGAACGATAAAGATGATGTATGAACGGAAGCGGATTCGTTCAGCAAAGGTACCCGTGATGAGAGCCGGGGTGATGATGGCAAACTTCAACTGGAACAAGGCAAACAGAACCAGTGGAATGGTTCCGAACACCGGTGCATCCAGCACATTCTGAAACATGAAGTACGTGGAAGGACTTCCGATAAAGCCACCCACATCATCGCCAAAGGCCAGGCTGAAACCCACCACAATCCACAACACGCTGATCACGCCCATGGCGATGAAACTTTGAAGCATGGTGGAGATGATGTTTTTGGTATCAATCATCCCACCATAAAAATAAGCAAGGCCGGGGGTCATCAGCAGTACCAATGCCGTGGCGGCCAGCATCCAGGCCACATCTCCGGAGTCAATCCCATCGGTAACAATTTCCTTCGGTACCGATGGAAAAATGACCGCCAGCACACTGATCACGATCAGCAAAAAGAGGTAGATAAAAGGTTTTTTCATAAGAGTTGGTTTAGGTTGTTTCTTAACAATTTCTACACGAAGATTTAAAATATAGGTTTGATTTTAACCCATTTTACCAAATAAATTACCGCAAACGATTTATTTAGGGTTAATTTAGACCCTATGTATTGATTTTTTATAGTATTTTTTTTCACATGTGGGTTATTTTTAAACCTATCTATCCTAAAAGCTCAAAAAATAATGTGCGGCCGATGGCCATAACCGGGTGGATAAATTGTTTGTCAGGGTCTGGAAAAATCTTCCTTTTTTTACGGAATGACTTTACGGATTTCCTGCTTCATGCTTATCGTTAGCCTGATCACTTTTCAGGGTCGGTCACAGATTGTTGAGAAGTATGAATTGTGGCAACTCGAAGAAAATGAATTGTATTGGAGTAACAGCTACCCGTACCGAGGATCGCTGGATAGTTTACACCAGAAAATTGAAAAGCTGCTGCAGTCAAAACCCTTCACCTTCCAGATTGTGCGGAATGAGAACGGTTATTATGGGGAAATTCGCAATTACCGGGTGGACTGCAGACGCTACGGAAGAACCCACCTCAATACACCCAGCATGTATTGGAGCGGGGAGTGGACAGGAAAATTTACCGTTGACGTCCATGAAAATTCATACCGGGTGATCGTATACGCATTGTATTACGAGAAAGCCGAGCCTACCGAATGGTATCATAAAAAGGCACGCACCAGCCGCGGAAAATACTTTGATGCAGTTACCACAAGAAAACATCACTTTAGAAAACATGAATTTTCCAACCTTGCACTAATGAGCTTAAGCTTGAAAGATAGCTTTGACGTAGCACGGACTTCCTTCCTTTCATCCGACTGAAGCTCTTTTTATTCTAATTCTTCTTTTACTTCCGCAGTTTTTCCAGAATTCGATTCAACTCTTTGGCCTCTGCCTGAGTAATGTTCTTCAGGGTTACTTCCCACCGTTCGGAAGACTCATTAATTTTAGCCAGCAATAAAAGTCCTTTCTCGGTAATGCTGATGTCTACCTGCCTGCGGTTGTTCTTGCAGATCTCCCGTTTAACGAAACTTTTCTGACGTAACTTCTCAACCAGTCTTGTGGCATTGCTGTTTTTGTCAATCATCCGGCAGGTAATATCGGCAAGGCGCATGGGCTTTTGGCTACCCCGTAAGATCCTCAGCACATTGTATTGCTCCGGGGTAATATTGAAGTTCTTAAGGAATGTAGCATTACGGTTATACAGCCAACTGCCGGTAAACAAAATGTTCACCAGCGCTTTCTGAAATTCACTTTCAAATTTTTCCTGTTTAATTTCACGCTCTATCGACATACCCGATTTGCTTATGTAAAAGTAACAACAATAGTTGTAGCAACAACCTTTAAGATGCGATGATCACGTTTACGGCCACGATTCAAAAATTCGATAAACAAGGGGAAAAAACCGGCTGGAGTTTTATTGAAATCAGCGCTGCCCGGGCAAAAAAATTAAAACCCGGCACCAAAACATCCTTCCGGGTAAAAGGAAAACTGGACGGGCATATCATTAAACAAGTCGCGTTGATCCCGATGGGCGATGGAAAATTTATTATCCCCTTCAACGCCACGATGCGAAAACACACGGGCAAAAGGCAAGGCGATACCGTTAAGGTTGTATTGGAATTGGATGAAAGCAAGTTTGTTATGAATGCCGATTTTGTGGCGTGCCTTCGTGACGATCCCGATGCACAAACATTTTTCAAAACGCTTTCAGCCGGACATCAGCGTTATTTCAGCAAGTGGATCGATAGCGCCAAAACAATCCTCACCAAAACCAAACGCATGGTAATGGCGGTGAATGCGCTGTCGCGCAAACTGGGCTTCCCCGAAATGTTACGCGAAGAAAAGCGAAATAAATTCCGTTAACTCATTTCCGGACCGGTGCCAGGATGCGGTACTCCGTTTTAATGGCCCCGCGGCTGATGTCGCTCAACTTGCTTTTTAGCAAACGTTTCTTCAAAGGTGTCAGGTAATCGATGAACAGTTTTCCTTCGAGGTGATCGTATTCATGCTGTATAATGCGGGCTTTCATACCATCGTATTCTTCCTCTTTCATGTTCCAGTTCTCATCGTAATACCGGATCCGGATATTACCACTGCGGGTAATGTTTTCACGAATATGGGGGATACTCAAGCACCCCTCTTCAAATGCCCAGGGGTCGCCCAATTCCTCCACCATTACCGGATTAATGAACGCCTTTTTAAACGTATCCATTCCTTCTTCGGCTTCATCCTCATCTTTCTCAAGGGTTGTTCCGTCTACCACAAATAACCGGATACTTTTCCCGATCTGCGGTGCGGCCAGGCCAATGCCCTGGGCGGCATGCATAGTCTCAAACATATCCTCCACCATTTGCCCAAGGGGTGTACCCTTTTCAATTTCCTTAGCCCGTTGCCGCAACACCGGGTCACCATACATGACTATCGGATGAACCATAATTGCCTTTTCTGAAAACTGTGCAAAAATAACTATTTAATCAGTTGGATGTAAACCGCATCTACGCTGGTTTGTGTAATATTGGTCATGCATATCCGGATAACATTTTTCTTCCTTCTGGTTTCGGGGTGGGTACTGGCCCAGAATCCACATCACGACTTTATAAATAACCTGCGTGAATTCTGCGGTAAGCAGTATTCGGGCACAGCGGTTTTCCCGGAGGGAGATAAAAATCCTTTTAAAGGTGAGGTGCTGAAAATCTTCGTGGCCAGTTGTTCCGAAAAAGAATTACGCATTCCCTTTCAGGTAGGTGAGAACAAGTCGAGAACCTGGGTGCTTACGCGGGATGAGAAGGGCTTATTGCTGAAACACGATCATCGCCATGACGATGGCTCGCCCGATGCAATAACGCTGTATGGTGGATACGCCAGTACTTCGGGTACTGCCCTTGAACAATCTTTCCCGGCCGATGAATACACCGCTAACCTGATTCCGGCTGCCGCCACCAATGAGTGGAGCCTGGTGCTAAATACGGAAAAGAAAACGCTCAGCTACATTTTAAAACGCGATGGACAACTTCGCTTTCACGCCACATTCGACCTGAGTAAACCCTTAACCGATTAGCCTGAACAATACTTATTGCTTTCGATTTCTCCTCTCATCCTTTCGATGCTGGTAATCGGCTTTTAATCGATCGCGCTGGGCGGTGCGCTCGGTGGCATTGAAATTAGAGCGGGAGAACCGGTAATAAAACACCGGAACAAAGCCGAATTGAAATTCGGTTGTAACCGGATGTGGCAGGCTGGGATCATAACTTTGTCGCAGAATATTGATCTGATTGGTTACATTAAGCAGATCGAATACAATTTCATGCGACACGCGCGGCCGGTTGTGTTTATAACTGATGCGCAAATCGGTGCGGAAGTAGGTTTTGAATTGCAACTCATTTAAATCTTCATCGCGGTAAATCACTTCCCTCTGGTTTACCGTGCGATCCATGTCTACCTGGCCATACCTTCGTCCTCCCGCTACCGAAATGCGGATGCCATACGTCAATACATCCTGACGTTTAAGGATTTTTTCGCGGGTAAAAATTCCATTCACCACGTAATTGCTGTTAAAGGTTGTGTTGCGCCAGAGGTTATCGCTGGCCTTATACTGCGATTGGAAGAGTGATCCGTTAAGCATAAACAAGTACCCTCTCGAAATAAACCGGCTAACCGAAACTTCCACGCCATAATTTCTGCCGATGCCCTGATTCACCAATGCCTCGGGATAAAGACGTGTAAACGTAGCCCCTGTATTCAATAATGAAAACGAAGAGTCGTTTTGGGTTACCGGAACCCGGTACAGGTACTGATAATAGAATTCTGTTTTAAAGCGTATCCGACTGCTGTCGGGGCCGAAATGTCTTTCATAACCCCAGGTTACCTGACTACTCCGCGTAAAGTCCATTTTCGTATTTTGAAGAATGGGGTTTCCCTGGTCATCGTTAGTTGAACCATAAAAGTATAAGTAAGGCGATTGAATTTGGCTCTGAAGACCATAGCTGGCATAAACATTCTGAAGAACAGCCTGGTTTTTTTGACGGATGTAATACTTCAACGCTACTCTTGGCTCAAGGGGTGAATAACTATCGCTTATCGAAAAATACTGGGCATGAATGCCGGTTAAGAAGTCCAATCTTTTTATGGCGTACCGCCATTCAAAATAAGGCTGTACCAATACTGCGGGGGTTCGGGTTGCCCAGCGTTGTCGCCAAACACCAAAATCCGGATTCGTTAACGGACTGCCGTTAATGTCAGCCGCACTATCCTGGTAGTTCAATAAATAAATATCGGTTATAACACCGGCTTTTAGGGTACTGCTCCACTTTCTTATTCTTGAGTTGTCGGTACTTCCACCCAGTTTTTGGGTATACTTAATAGCATGTGAAATCCTGGTTTCACGAAAATCATAATGCAATATCTGTGGATTCCCGTTTAACTCAATCAGGGCACTAACGTCTTCGGATGGTCTTGCCAGGTTATGCCGGGCAGCAATCTGCTCGGAGGATACCCCCACCGTTGAAGTCAGCGCTGCCGAACTATTTATCGAATTTTCATACGTTAACCCTGTTACGAATGAACGGGAAAGGAAAAGTTGATCGCGATCCCGTTCTCCATAAAAATTCCGGTGGTCTTCGCTGATCAGAATATCAATTTTGCTGCTGCCGCCAATGCCAAAGAATGATAAAGACGAATTATTCTTCATCGGGAATTTAAGCTTGAAGGATCCATCGAAGTATACCGGCTTGGCATCGATGCCTACATCCAGCCCGACCCTTTGAAAATGATGAAGCACCGAATGCCTGCCCTGAATGATAAAGGAAGATTTATGCCGGGAAGATAGCGGGCCCTCGTGGGTGTAGTCTGCACCTAATAATCCGTATTGCAGGGTCCAGTTGTGCCGGATACTGTCGCCATCCCGCAGGTATAAATCAAACACACCAGAAGTTGTATTTCCAAACTCGGCCGGAACAGCGCCTGAATAAAATGCAGATGAAGCGAGCATCTTACTGTTAATCAAGGAAATCGGACCGCCTGTTGTTCCCGGGATACTGAAATGATTGGGGTTAGGGATATTGATGCCATTGAGCCGCCATACAATGGAGCTGGGCGAATTGCCCCGAACCACTACGTCATTACGGGAGTCATCGAGGGGTGGGTTTGCGTTAACTTGTTTGATCGACCGGGTTAGATCAAACATAGTTCCAGAGATCAGGTCGACCACACGGGGTTCAATGGGCTCCGCTAATACATCAACATACCCTGCTCCGCCTCCTTTAAAATTTATCACTTCCAGTTCAACATAACTTTCGCGAAGCGGAATTTGAATGATTAATTCCTGCGCGGGCGTAACTTGATAGCTTCCTTCATGCGGATAATAACTTACATGTGTTGCGTTGAGGGTGTAGCGGCCGATCGGAATGTTGTCAAACGAATATTGTCCAAATGAATTGCTGATAGTTGACCGTACTACGGTGGTGTCTCGTTTAAGAAGTATGTGCACACCGGGCAATAGGGTTTTGGTTTCCTCATCCATTACCTGTCCACGGATATTTTGTACCAGCACTTCATTTTTAGGCGGACTAACGATTTCCTTAATTCGTCTGGAAACAATACTGATATTAATAAAACCCTGTGCCGACACAGGTAGGTTAATAAAAGCAAAAAGCACCGAGAGCAATAGGATTTTATTGTTCATGGCTTGGGGTAATGGTCTATAAACTCATCCTTCCATATGCCTTTAATCTAATGGCACGACAAACGCCAAAACGGTGTACCGCGACCTGCCTATTACAACTTCACCTGCTTTTATCCGTTCGCCTTTAATCATCAGCTTCGGGGCCGCTCTGTTTCTGCACAAGGAGAATTGCAACGGTGTTACGGTTGCGGATTTAACAATCCCCCCTTTCTGGCTCACACGTGTATGACGATCGTTAAATGCCTTTCCGAAAGAATCAATGGCCTGCCATGCAGAAACATCCGGGCCCACATTTCCTGGTTGTGCAAAACCCCCAAAGCGCACGGCTAAAACTAAATATACCAACAAAAACAATCTGATCATGCATTGATACTTTTCAATCACCGGAAAACAAGCGCAAAAGAATAGGTTGAAGCCATGCGTAAAGGAGGCGTAACCGGTTTAAGTATGCGCTGTTTCCGTTGCCTGAAAATCCGCGTAAGCAGCCAGCCTACCCAGCCTTCCGGAAGCATTTGCCGGATGATAAACAACACCTTGTTGTGCCATCCGGGTATAATTATTCGTTTTTGCCGGAACATGCCCAGCACGGCTGCGCGCGCAACAACCCCCGGTTGCTGAACAAATGCCTGGCTGAAACCACCCAGTCTGCTGGCTCGCTCCTGAACCTCTGCACTGGTTACCGTTCCACCCGGACAAAGACAGCATACATGAATTTTATCAGCCAGCAATTCGAGCCGTAAGGCAGAGGAAAATGCATACACAAAACTTTTTGTGGCGGCATAAACCGACTTGTTCGGAATGGGCATAAACGAAGCGAGGCTCCCAACATTTAAAATATACGAAGTTGCGTTTTTCTTTAACTCTGGAATAAACTGATGGGTGAGCAGCACAAGTGTGCGGTTATTCAACGCTATCATGGTAGTGATAAGCCCGGGGTCAGTTTCTTCGAATGGACATAAATTTCCAAACCCCGCGTTATTCACCAGAATATTTACCGCATACTGATTAGTCTTGCACCAGATTAATAAGGCCTGGGGTGTTTCGGGCCGCGTCAGGTCTGCTTCATAACCGTACGCTTCCACGCCATAGCACCTATTCAAACGGGTAACAACTTCTGCCAATCCTGTTTCGGGCAGGGCCACCAATAACACATTTATTTTTCTTGAAGCGAGTTCCTCGGCAATGGCTTTGCCTATTCCCGAGCTGGCTCCTGTAATTAGTGCAAAGGTTCTTGTGTTCATAACAAATGCTTTTTTGATGAAGAAAATGAAAAATGCATCTCGGGATTTGCCCGAATAGCGAAGTAATCGTTGGACAGCGATAACGCGATATGAATGATGGCGGCTGTAAGGAAAGTTCCGGTAAACCAGGAGATCAGGCACAGGATTATTCCAAAAGGAACAGACAATATGGTTTCTCTTGGCCCTTGATGTAAATGGGCGCCTGCATACACGATCACATTAATCAGTATAGCAAACCACATTGGATAAACGCTAAGACATCCGAAGAACAAAAAGCTCCGGAACAACCACTCGTACGCGGTCAGGTACACCATTAAACTCACGGTATTGGCCAACAGCAAACCGGGTGTCCACAAGGATTGCCGTATATTCGGGTAAATCTTAATATTGTTTTTTGCACTGGCATAGAAAAAGTTTACCCCGATGGCTATACAGGAAAAACAAATCGTGATAAGGAGACCACCAACCGTATTTGTCAATAAGAATCCAATGGGGAAGCTACCCGCAACAAGGCTTGACAAAATGGCCGGTGCTGCCAAGACTAAAGCCGCCAATATTCTTCTCAGTACTACCCGGTTTTTAAACTGCGGTGCAACCTGAATTAAGGTACTCAGTGAAACAACGATCAGACTTATTGGAATTACTGCCATAATAACAATTCATTAAGAATCAGAAATAAACATGCTCTTCGTCCTGGAGCCACTGCAACGTTCTTACTAAACCTGCTTCAATCGGGGTGATGCGATACCCCAGTTGCCGGATGGCCTTCTCGCTGGAGAAGGCTGCGTTGAGTTTGTACTTAATGGTCCAGCCGGAAGTAACAAGGGGTTCCTTCCCGAACCACTTTGCCAGAATTTCCTCCTGTTGTCCATACAGCATAATGAGCGGCATGGGCACATGAACCAGCAGGTAAGATTTTTCAGAGAGTCTTTTCAGTAAATTGAAGAAGGCGTTAAAATCAAGGTTTTCACCCCCCAGAATATATTTTTCGCCAGCCACGCCTCTATCCATCGCCAGCAAATGGCCATCCACCACATCATCGATGTATGAAAAATTACCTATTGCCCTGCCGTTTCCGGGAATGATGTGCCAATCGCCTGTGATGTACCGCTTCACCAGTTGCGATACCGCATTACTTTCGGTCCAAATCCCTGGGCCGTAAACCCGGGTAGGGTGAACAATTACGGCATCGAGACCTTTTCGAACATATTGCAGTACTTTTTCTTCGGCAATGAACTTCGAACTTTCGTAAGCATTGAAAAAATCGATGCTGCGCACGAGGTCTTCGGTGATGGGTTTACCATTGCTGGTGCCGTACGTTCCACCGGTTGATGTAAACACTACCTTCTTTACACCGCATTGCAGGGCTGCTTCCAGCACGTTCACCGTTCCGCGGGCATTGATATCAAAAAATGTTTGCGGATTACGAGCCCACACCCGCGCAAATGCAGCTATGTGATACGCCTGGTCACAACCTGTTAAGCCTTGCCGGATAACTTCATAATCCAGTAAATCGCCCAGAAAAATTTTAACCCGTGGGTTTTCGAACAAATCTCCCTCCGGCTTATTTCTGCAAAGGGCATGCACTTCATGTCCCTGGTTCAGTAATCGGGCTACCAGTTTCTGACCAATGTAACCGGTTGCCCCTGTGATAAATATTTTCATAACCTTATGCTTTAGTGAATTGTTGTTTTGATTCGGTGAGAAGTTTCCGGCACTTTTGAATGCGCTCGGTAT
>CAZOYJ010000029.1:8915-23902 GCA_964583905.1 uncultured Roseivirgaceae bacterium | reverse complement strand
TGGCATACCGAATTGTACCTTCCAGTGGTGAGCCAATCCGGTCGGTTAACACCGGGTAGCGTCCGTTAAAGGTTGTACAATATTGATCTTCCCAACTGAATTCCGTAAACGGACCACCGGTGCTTTGAAAAAACCTGATAATGAGGTTATAATGATTAATGTTCCGCTCAAAGTACAGGGTGTCCTTCACCACGTAATATTCGTTTTGGGTCTGATCGTAAAGTGTATCGAGAATTGCATACGAATTGTCGATGGAGTTCTTGGCCATAGGTGGAACCAGCAAATACTGGGTGGTGTAGTGCCGGCACTCTAAGTTGGCCGCATTGAAAGCCGGCAGGTAACCATAACCGGGTTTGTTACGCGTACGCTTGGTAACGAGTTTTCCCGGGCCGCCTTCCGACAGCATAGACATCACTTGTGGATAAGGTGGTTTGTTTACATTTACCTGGATGGTTCCAACCGGCACAATCGCTCCTGTGGAAGCATTTTCATAATAGAAATTGCGTTCATGGTACGGATCATCCCGAAAGTTATCGCTTAAGCCCATGTCGCCATCCCCGTCTTTAAAATCGATAAAAATGATCAGCGAGTCGGCATCGGAAGGATCGGGAGTTTCTTTAAATTGAATGGTATTGAAAATGATCGTGGGAGAATTGGAGTATTCGGGCGGATCAAAACACGAACTCACCATACCTGCCAAAAAACAACCTAAAACCAGTCCCTTAATCGCCTTCATACCGTATTTTTGATGCGCGTCAAGATACGTAACGCTTGGATAACATTAAAAGTTTTGACTCCATTTTATACACCGTAAACGAAGCCAACTTTGCGGATATTGCCCTTCAGGTATTTCAATTACAGGCAAGAAATAATCCGGTTTATTCGGCCTACCTGAAGCAGCTTGCCGTAAATCCAAATGAAGTGTTAACGGTACAGCAAATTCCGTTTCTTCCAATTCAATTCTTTAAATCACAAACCATCAAAACCGGAACCTGGACACCCGAAACAAGTTTTCGGAGCAGTACAACCACCGGATCGGTTCCCAGCCGGCACTTGGTCCGTAATCTCGATACGTATTGCCATCACGCAACCCGGTGTTTTGAATATTTCTTCGGCCCCGTTTCAAACTACCATTTTTTTGCGCTGCTGCCTTCTTACCTGGAGCGCAACGATTCATCCCTGGTGGCCATGATGGATCATTTCATCCGGAGCAGTAAATCGGATTTATCCGGATTCTACTTATCGGATTATCCCAAACTCCTGTCGGATGTTGCACACGCCCGGAAAACAACCGATCGGAAAATTATTATTTGGGGTGTAAGTTTTGCGCTACTTGATCTGGCTGAAAAGTTTGCCCCGGATTTACAAGACTGCCTGGTTTTTGAAACGGGTGGCATGAAGGGCAAACGGCAGGAATTAACCCGGCAGCAATTACACGATACACTCAAGCAAACTTTTGGGGTTTCCATGATTTATTCCGAATACGGCATGACGGAATTATTTTCCCAGGCGTATTCAAAAGGAAACATACATTTCTATTCACCGCCCTGGATGAAAGTCATGATTCGTGAAGTAGGCGATCCGTTTGCGTTTCTGCCCCCGGAAAAACCCGGTGGAATTAATATGATTGACCTGGCCAATGCCGACACCTTGTCCTTTATTGAAACGGAAGATTTGGGGATGTTGAAAACAGACGGCACTTTTGAAGTGCAGGGCCGACTGGACAACAGCGATAGCAGGGGGTGTAACCTGATGGTTGAATAGTTACTTTTGTAAAATAGGCCGCATTTAAGCCCGTTGGGTTTGTTTTCTGTTCAAACTATTTTATTTTTGACAACGTGATAACGCTTTAACCATGAAAAAATTAATCCTTTTCCTACTTTTGGCCGGTTTTATTTCAGCGTGCAGCCAGTACACTTGTCCGACTTATGCGAAGGACGATACGGCAAAAAAACCTTCTGCTGAACAAAAACTCTGATTTCAAAGGTATTTCTTCACGTCATCGGCTGTAATCTCATCGGCCGACATGATTACCAATCTTTCCACTACATTCCGGAGTTCCCGGATGTTCCCCGTCCAGGTATGCTGTTGCAGTTCAGCTAAGGCTTTTTGCTGGATATTTTTCTTACGCGTTCCCTGCTCTTCCGCTGTATCTTCAAGGAATTTTTCCGCCAGCAGCGGAATGTCCTCCAGGCGTTCATTCAACGAAGGCACCCGGATTACAATAACACTAAGCCGGTGATACAAATCTTCGCGGAATTTATTCTCTGCGATTTCTTTCTTCAGGTCTTTGTTGGTAGCGGCAATCACCCTAACGTTAACGGAAATCTCCTTATCGCCACCCACACGGGTAATTTTATTTTCCTGTAAGGCCCGCAACACTTTTGCCTGGGCGGATAGACTCATGTCACCGATTTCATCCAGGAACAGTGTTCCGCCTTCAGCTTGTTCAAACTTGCCGATCCGTTGTTTTACAGCCGAAGTAAACGCGCCCTTTTCATGGCCAAACAGTTCGCTTTCGATTAACTCGGATGGGATGGCAGCACAGTTAACTTCGACCAGGGTACCTTCCGACCGTTTACTTTTTTCGTGAAGTTGACGGGCAACCAATTCTTTTCCACTCCCGTTGGGCCCGGTAATCATAACCCGCGCATCGGTGGGAGCCACCTTATCAATCATCTCCTTTACCTGCCGGATGGCATCCGAGTCACCAACAATTTCAGAACCTTTGATGATTTTCTTTTTTAGGGTACGATTTTCTTCCCGCAACGAATTCCGCTCCAGCACATTGCGTAAGTGAATCAGAATGGTTTCAATACTCTCAAAAGGTTTTTGGATAAAAAAATAGGCGCCTCGTTTAATACTTTCCAGGGCTGTCTCTTTGGTACCGTGCGCGGAGATCATGATAAACGGTGTGACAATGCCTGCTTTCTTCACCCGTTCCAACAGTTCAATGCCATCAATTTTCGGCATCTTGATATCACAGAAGGCAACGTCATAATAATTCTGTTCAAGTTTTTTTAAGGCCTCCTCACCGTCTTTTGCTTCTTCTACCTCATGCGACTCCTCTTCCAGAATTTCACGAAGCGAGGTGCGGATGGCAGCCATATCATCAACTACAAGAATTTTTCCCATGTCAAAAGTTGTTTCTGTTCTAAATAAAATAAAAACCTTCCAGGCTTAAAACATGGAAGGTTTAAAATAGACAAGCTTATAAGCCGGGTTCTGTATCCTCACGTTTCCGTCAGGTACTTATCATTTATCTGGTCCCGATCAATCGGGATCAATCGATCTACCCGTCACGCCTGCTTTGCAGCAAGTTTCAGGAGCACCAGTTCTTCACTGACGTGACTTATTTGATCTTTCAACCCGTAAGGTTTACCCGCACCCGTTGTTGCCATTGGGCCGGTGGGCTCTTACCCCACCTTTTCACTATCACCGCTGACGTCCCGATCGCTATCGGGAGTCAGGGCTACCTGGTTTCTGTGGCACTGTCTGTCCCCGACAAGTCGGGGCCCCCGGTATTCCCGGGGTACGGTTCCTGAAGTTGCCCGGACTTTCCTCCCCGATGTATCGGAGCGATAAGTAGGCTTGTCGTTGTAAAGGTACAAAAACGAAGGGGAACGGTGATTAATTTACGTCTTTCCCCGTAATTTTTAATTCGTAGATATCTGCCAGTTGAGCTACTTCCTGAAGCATATGCTTAACCTCTTCAGCAAATGAAGCGTCCGCCAGGCAGGTTGCGGCTACTTTTAATTGCCCGTCCTCAATCATAAACCTACTGTAATCCAGACCGCTGTTTTGCATCAGCAAATCTTTTGCGTCAGCATGGTCGGCCGTATCACTGACCTTGGAGGTAAACCGTACCCGCACTTTGCCGGATGCGGCACTCTTCTCTGTACTGGCGAGTACCGTTTGGTAGCGGTTATTTTTTAGCGGTACCACCACCACGCCTTTTTCATTATCGTAATTGGTAAATGTGCCGCCAATTTCTTCTGCATAATTTTCTAACACGGTAAATAGGTTCATACACTATGGGTTTAGGTCATGAAGTTAGGAAATCACCCCTACAATATGCAGGGTGAGTGTACTTTTTTATCAAAACTGCAGAAACTTGAACGTGGTGCCTGTTTTGGAAAACTCAAAAGCCGGTGCCGGCAACTTGACCAGGTTAACAACGAATAGCAAGGTATTGAGCACTTTCGAGTTGGTTTTGATGGAGGTCAGATCAAAATCAATACCCACATAATATTGCCGGTAAGCGGTGTATCCGGCTGCTGTATTTTGTGCCTCGCGGCTGTAGACCATGCCTTCCGCGCCATACCCTACGGCCAGGTTCAGCCATTTCGGGAAAGTCGTAAACTTGTCGAGATCAAAGGAAAGCCAAAACGTTTGTCCGTTATAATCCTTGACCAACTCGCTTAATGTTCCGTTGCCCAACAAGGTATCATCACGCAAGGCAGGGTAGGGCGTGCGCTGAAATGAAAGTTTGGGATGGATCCGCACGTCATTCCAAAGCCGCGATTGCCCCAGGTAAAATCCTGCTCCCAGTGCATTGGCGGCAAGGTCACCGGACGAGGCGCCATAGTCGGCCGAAAAGCCATCAAATATTTCAATCGGCAACAATACCAGAAAACCAATAACCGATCCCCAAACCTCTGCCGTGTGCCGGTAAACGCCACTCCAATGCAATCCCCGGGAGGTTCCATGACTCAGGTGAAAAGCCGAGAAGAAGTGCCCGAACTTATCCATTTGTTTCCACTCGGCATTATCGTTGAAAAAGCGGAACGATTGTTTTTCCGAATGTTTATACCAAAGTTGATGCAGGCCAACGAGCGAGGCACTGTA
Source organism: uncultured Roseivirgaceae bacterium (assembly GCA_964583905.1). Lineage (GTDB taxonomy): Bacteria > Bacteroidota > Bacteroidia > Cytophagales > Cyclobacteriaceae > UBA2336. The sequence goes on along the minus strand of CAZOYJ010000029.1, from coordinate 19,054 downwards.
GCCTGCACCCGTTACGATACTGAAGGTGCGCAGTTTCTTTCGATTAACTGAGGTTGCCGTGTCTGTATGTTGGGCTCTGAGCGGATAGGCATACATCAGGCAGGCAACGAGAAGTATTCTAACCGTCATTCTCGTCCTCCTTTAGGCCTTCTTCATTTAATTCATCCACCACTTCCGAAACCGGCCGCCTGTTCCGGTTACGACTGGATTGCAGTAAATCTTTCAGTTCATTAAAACTCTGCGTATGCATAAGGCTGACCCCGGTTGTGATGGCACTTTGGCTGTTCAGGTTGTTCACCAACGGGTTCAGGTTGGTACGGCTGTACATCTTTACTTTGAATTTACCATCGGGTGATAACAGGTAGTCCACCGTCCAATCGCCAATGGCGGAGGCCAGTTCGTTGCGGGCATCTGCCGTAGCCATGGGGGTTTGATTGCCCAATGTGCCATCGCGGGTAACGCGCAACCGGCCACTCATAAACGTATACGACATGCGCAATTGAAAGGCATTGAAAGCCTCCTGGTCCATGCTGCCCAGGTCAACGTCAATCTCCAGGTTTTCATCTACCTGGCTCAGCCAGTAGCTGAGTTGATTGGAAAAGAGTTCGCTTACGCTGTTTACAAGCGAGCCGCTGGTGCTGAACGATTCGGGTTGCGAGAACCTGCGGAGCACGATCAGACTAAACACCTGGCGTTTTAATTCCTGTTCATCAAGTCTGTTTTTAAAAGCTACAAATTCGATATCGAGTGAAACAGGCGGACGCCCTTCGACCTGAATCGATTTGGGGAGATCGCGGGCCGTAATGTCAAAGCTAATGGCGGGCGACAGCATGGGGCCGTCCAGTTTAAGGTAGACCTGCACCGGGTATTTACGCTTCAACTGGGGTACGTTAGCCAAAGTCGGATCGTTCAGAATAGGAGCGAGGGAAGCCAGTTGGTTGTAGGTTGCATTAATGCTCATGGTGCCCTGGTAAGGATCCCCAAACCACGTGATGCTGCTCCCGGGTTGAATTTGAAATTCCTTATTAATGATATCGTACAAGGTAAAGTTGTACCAGCCTTCGGTAAACGTCATTGGGCCAAACATGTTGAACTCACCTTTGGTGTCGAGCAGGAGTTTGATTTTCCCATTTCCGCGTCCGCGCACAATGTCACCAGCTTTCAAATCAAAAATGATTTCACAATACGCATCGGGTGTAACATCCAGGTTAAAGTCGAGTGTTAACCCGGTAAGGGTTACCTTTTTACCAACCTCCACGTTTTGCAAGGCCTGGTAAGTGGAATCTTTAAAACTTACAAAGTTAATATAGTCTTTTTGCTCAACGGTGGAGGTGCCGCTGATGGGAATGTAAATGCGAGTATTCTTTCGGGTAGTAGCGGTGGCCGAAATCACAAGGTTATTTAACGGCCCTGAGAACCGCATCACGCCTGAAGCGTAGGCTTGTCCATAGAACAATGAATTATCTTTTGCTGTGGTGTTCAGCAACTGGAAATCTTCGAACTGCCCATCCATCGCTATTTGCATGTTGGCGAAGCTGTTATGTGTAATGGCTCCATTTAACCTGGCCCGGTTCCGAAAGGCATCGGTTAGTTCAACATCTTTGAAATAGATAGTGGTTGTGGTAAGCCCCAAGGTGCCCTGAAACTGGTACACGGTATTCAGGTAATTAACCAGCATGGCGCCATTTTCCAGCTTACCTTCACCGTTCATTTCAGGTTGTGCCAGTGTTCCGGTTACGGTATATGTTCCGGTAAGAGTTCCCCGAAACTGGCTGAACAGATCATCGAGAAACGGTTCAAAAATTTTCAGGTTGGCCTGGTTGAACAGGGCGTTGATGCGTAACGGACTTACTTTATGGATTGGATCATAATAGCCGCTGAAATTGACGATCCGGGTTTCCAACCGATCGATAAAAAATTCAAGATTGAAGCGTTGGATATCCGGATCCCAGGTGTTCTTGCCGGTAATGTCTCCAAAGAGAAATTCGTTAACGGTTAACTCATCAATAAAGATGGTGTTCTGAATATTTGGTGAACCGTAATAATCGTGAAGGATAAAATCCGCGTTTAGTTTTCCTTCCAGGGTTCGATCAATGAGGGGGTTGATGTTGGTTAAGTCAAACTGTTGAATGTTCAAGGAAAGTTCGCGGGTTGAATCTTGTGAGATGAAACCATTTAAACTGATCGACTGGCCGGCTTGTAAAAAACCAATGTTATTGAATGTCCATTCTTTACCGGCAATCGTCAGCGCATTGTCTGGGTTTACATCCCAGGTTTTTTCCAGGACACGAATGGTGGAGGGCAGCAATTTGATGTGTGTGCTATCTTTAAAATCAATAGTTCCGGCCAAATCGAATTGATTGGTGGTTTCTTGTTGCGAAATGCTAAGATCAAAATTAACGTGATTGCCGCTCCAGATAATTTCGGTAATCAAGTTTTGACTTTTGATTTTACTGAGTTGCTGGGTCTGGGATTGTAGGTACACCATGGCCAGGGCATCGGTACTGTTGTAAGTTTTTGAGGCATTGATATCGAACTCGGTTTTATAGAATTCATTTGTACCGAATAATATTGTGTCTACAAAGGAGTACGCTTGTAATACGGTAGTAGGTCCGCTAGCATAACGACCCGTGATGGAAGTATTTTCACTGAGATGTACCGGAATGTTAAATAAATCAATTATAGGGTCAATATCCTTAATAAGGAAGTCAAATTCGGCAACATAACGTTCGGGAACACGAATTTTGTTGAGATAATAGTGCTGAATTCGACCAACATCATTTTCAATATTCAATTGAAACTCCTTTACGAGTGTGGGGATGTCCCAGAACAAGTTTGAAAAGTAAAAATTTCCGCGTACTTCGGCATCAAAGAGGGATGTTTCAAGTTTTAACTCACGGTTATTCTCATTTTTCTGTGCCGTAAGCACCAGGCTGTCCAAGGATGCGGATTTATTTTCATAAACGATATGAGCATTTGTAAGTTGAGCTTTTCCCAACAGGCTATCCAGGGCTAAGCCCTGAATATCGATGTCCATTTTTGTGCGCAGGAAAATTTCTTTCTGGCTGAGGTTAAGCCGGTGGAGGTAGGCTGTATCCAACGAACCCTGAATATTTATCTTGTTAATTTTATTCCGTAAGTCAACGGAACCTGTGGCATCCAATTTAAGGTTAGGATCGTTGATGCGGATTCGTCCACTGAAAAACTCCGAGGCGAAACGTGCGTTGGTGACGATATTTTTGTAGTCATAGCGGAGCAGGCCAATAGAACTTATTGTTCCATCCAATGAAAAGTCGGCCGATTCAAGAGTCAATCCTTTCCCTTTGATCTTGCCATTCATCGTAACGTTCTGAAAGTTTATGGTATCGTTTAAATACGCACCCAACTTGAAACCAGTGAGTGTCAGGGCTCCATCATACTCTGATAAGTCAATGGAGGTTTCATTTATCTTCAGGTTGATATCGGAAGTAATCCGGCCAAGGCGGCTGTTAAAATCCCCGGCTGCAACAAAGTCGGTAGGGTAACCAAGAAACTGGCCTTTGAAGGTTAATTGCCCCAAGGGATCCAGTCTGGCCACTACATTTTCATCGAGCAGGAATGCCAGGTCGGAGAAGTCAATACGCGATTGTCGCAACGATAACAGAATAAACGTTTCACTGATGTCGGGCAGGCCATCCATCTCCAACGATCCTTGTAAGTGTGTGTCCCCGGTTTTAATATCCATCTGGGTAAACCTGAACCGGCTGATGCGCCCGTTAAACGAACCGCTTACCGTTACCGGCTGCGTAAGGCCTTCGGGTAATGGAGCAAACAAGGCCAGGTCCTTCGGGTGAAGTACGGCATCCTTGAAGCGGGCATGGATCATCACGCTGTCAGTAAATTCACTTAAGTCCTGTTGGCCGCTGAAGTGAAACAGTATGGTATCGGAAAGAATACTTTGGCCGGCCCTTAATCGGATGCCGGCTAACTCCATTCCTTGTTGCGATAAGCGGAAGAACGTGGAGAGTTCATGGATGTTGAAATTCAGGCGGTCTTCCGTGGCGGATAGACTCCGCAGTTGGAATTGTACGGTATCGCGGATCAGCAGGAAATTTTGGAGCTCAAGATCCGGGATGGTCAGTGAAAAATGATTCGGGTCGAAGCGGTCATTCAACGAATCGCGATCGGTAGCATACGTGAAATGACTGTTCCGAAAAATAGCCTCCCCGATAATAACGGCACTTCCGCCACCTTCTTTAGCTTCCGACAACGCATTGATGCGTTTAATGAATACATTAATGTTTAGATCCCTGGCCGAGTCGCCATCAGAGATGGTCGTAAAGTTTACCTGTGCGCTATCGAGCACCACGGCATCCAGGCGGATGTTCTTGCTACCAAAGATGCCGGAGAATTGAAAATTCACCATTAGTTTTTTTACCCCGACCATGGTTTGTTGTTCAGGATCTTCGATGCGCAGGCCGCTGATCATAACCCGGTCAAACCAATAAAACTCCAGCCGGTCGATGGTGGTTTTAAATTCCGAGACCTCCGAAAAATTTTGAAGGAGCCGTTTAGCCAATGCGCTTTGCACAGCCGGTATTTGCAGGATAAAAAAGGCGGAAATCAGTACCAGTAACAAACTGTATAAGCCGTAGAGAACTACGTACTTAACCCAATACAATACCCGATTTTTGATAACTTGCAGGTTCATGCTTCAATCTATGGGGCCCGTCATACTTGCAATTGAATCATCCTGCGATGAAACGTCTGCCGCGGTTATAAGAAACGGCAAGGTACTTAATAATATTATCGCCTCACAGGCGGTACACCAAAAATATGGTGGTGTGGTACCCGAATTGGCCTCGCGCGCACACCAACAGAATATTCTAACAGTAGTCGATGAGGCCATAAAAACATCGGCTACCGGGTTGCATGAACTGGACGCCATTGCCTTTACACGCGGCCCCGGCTTAATGGGCTCGCTCCTCGTGGGTGTTTCGTTCGCCAAAGGAATGGCCCTGGCCTTGCGTAAACCGCTGATTGAAGTAAACCACATGCAAGCGCACGTGTTGGCGCATTTTATTGACCACCCCAAACCAACCTTTCCTTTTCTATGCCTCACCATCAGTGGGGGGCATACGCAAATCATCCGGGTTACCGATTACCTGGAGATGGAAGTAATCGGTGAAACCCAGGATGATGCAGTAGGGGAGGCGTTTGATAAGGCGGCTAAAATCATGGAGTTACCCTACCCGGGCGGCCCGCTGATCGACCAATATGCTGCACAGGGAAATCCAAAAGCCTTTACGTTTTCCAAAACGGTTATGCCCGCACTGGATTTTTCTTTCAGCGGCATTAAAACAAACTTTCTGTATTTTCTGCGCGAGGCCAAAAAGCAAAACCCGTCTTTTGTGGAAGAAAATCTGTCCGACCTTTGTGCGAGTATTCAGTACCACCTGGTAATGATGCTGCTGGAAAAACTGGAAGAAGCCAGTAGGGTAACCGGCATCATGGAAATCGCTATTGCCGGGGGGGTATCGGCAAACCGCGGGCTTCGCCAGGCACTGCAACAAAAGGCGGAAGAAAAAAAATGGAGGATATTTATTCCCGCGCTTCAATACTGTACCGATAATGCCGCCATGATTGCCATGGCCGCCCATTATAAATTTTTAAAGAATGAGTTCTCGGAGTTGGACGTATCTCCGTTAGCACGAATGCCGATTACGTAGATATGAAAACAGTGTTCAAACCCGGTGATAAAAAGCAGGTGCGGTATCGCGTGCGCGAAGCGGATGTCGCGGCTTTTCACGGAGAAGTTGTACACCCGGTGTGTGCCACTTTTACGCTGGCACGGGAAGTGGAATGGGCTACGCGTCAATTTGTGCTGGAGATGCGCGAGACGGATGAAGAGGGCATTGGAACTTTTGTAACCATTGAACACCGGGGCCCGGCTTTTGTGGGCGAAGAACTAACCATCGAAGCAACGGTTGAACACCTCAACGGTCATGAACTGATCTGCACCTATGATGTTACCGTTAACGACCGTATTATTGCCACCGGTAAAACCGGACAAAAGATTTTTAAACGCGAAAAAATAAAAGCCCTGCTTACCCGGCCTTAACAATATGGAGAAACGATTTTCAGATAATATTAACATCCGGAATAAGCGAGCTGGCTTCGAGTTTGAATTGCTGGATCGCTATATGGCCGGATTGGTATTGAAGGGTACGGAAATCAAATCGATTAAAGAAGGGAAGGTAAACCTGCAGGACGGATATTGTTATTTTAATCAAGGGGAGTTGTTTGTGAAAGGCATCAGCATTACCCCGTATGCGCAGGGAACACACTTTAACCACGAAGCGGCCCGCGAGCGTAAACTTTTGTTGAAACGTTCGGAGTTACGAAAGCTGGAGAGTAAGGTGCAGGAAAAAGGATTGACCCTGGTGCCGGTGAGGTTGTTTGTGAATGCGCGCGGTTTTGCCAAACTTGAAATCGCCCTGGCACGGGGTAAAAAACTCCACGATAAGCGCGAGAGCATTAAGGAGCGCGATGTAAAACGAGAACTTGACAGGTTTAAACTTTAATAATTCGTGAGCGAAGAAGCCTTTGATTACGGTGTTTGCAGACTAAGCCTGGTGCCCATGCGGTCGAACCCGGTGCATAGAGCTGAACAGGTATCGCAACTGTTGTTTGGCGATCATTACGAAGTAGTAGAAAGCAGTAAAGATAAAAAGTGGTTGCGCATTGTCGTGTATTATGATCAGTCGGAAGGCTGGATTGACATCCGTCAACACCACAGCATAACCAAGGAATATTATGAATATATAAACCGTGCCGATTTTAAAATCACCACCGATCTGTCCACCAGTATTTTGTATAACAAAAGCCCCCTATTGATTTTACTCGGAAGCATCATTCCCATATCGGGTGCAGAGTTGTTCAAAATGGAAGAGCAGTTTGCCTTTAACGGTGACTCCAAAAGTCTGGGACTTAAACGGGATGTTGAATTTTTAAAAACCATCGCCCGGCAATACCTCAACTCGCCTTTTCAGTGGGGCGGCAAAAGCCCGTTTGGCATCGATGCCTCGGGATTTGTACAAATGACTTTTAAAATCAGCGGTTACCGGTTGGGGCGTACGGTACAGGAGCAGGCGCGACAGGGGCGGGAGGTTAGCAGTCCGGAAGAAGCGTTGCCAGGAGACCTGGTGTTTTTCGCAGCTGCCGGAGAGAAAAATGCACACGTGGGCATCCTATTGGAAGTCGATAAAGTGATCCATGCTTCCGGCAAAGTCCGGGTAGACTATTTCAACGATGAGGGAATTTTAACGATGGACACCAAAGTATACACCCATTCGCTCACCCACATCCGAAGGATTTTATCCGAGTAAAAACATCCTGTATAAATTGAAGGCTACTACGCGTGCCATATTGCATGGTAATCGGATTGCGCTTAACTTACCCTCATGAATAGCCGGGTTTTGGTATTGAATCAGGATTTTAGTCCGCTCATGGTATGCAGCGTGGAGCGGGCCTTTGTACTGGTATACCTGAACAAAAGTGAATTGATCCTCCCGGCCAATGGGCACCGGCTTCATTCTGTAACACAAAGTTTTCCCATGCCCTCGGTTATCCGGCTCAACCGGTATGTTCGGGCGCCTTATAAAGGTGTTTCGCTTACCCGGCAAAATATTTTCAAGCGCGATGGTTTCGAGTGCCAGTATTGTGGCACGAAAAAAGACCTGACATTAGACCATATTATTCCCAGTTCAAAAGGCGGGCCGCACACCTGGACAAACCTGGTGACGGCCTGCAAAAGTTGTAACGCAAAAAAAGGCGACTATACACCAGAAGAGGCCGGCATGCCGTTGCGCAAACGGCCGCACAAGCCTTCGTATGCACTCTTTCTCCGGGAACTTTCCGGGAATCACGGCAATGAATGGGACGATTACCTGGCCTGACATCCCGACTCGCAAACCGGGAAACAACTGCCTGCTGATTGAGCATTACTAAAAAGTTTGGTTTATGAGTTTTTACAAGATCATTGATGGAAAGCGAATTGACGGCCGCGTATTGCAGGTTACCGAAACAGCAGCCAGTAAGCACAATGGCCTGTTAACGCTGGAAGATGCCCAGCAGATTTACGAATCAATTGCAGAAGACGATATCTATACCTATGCTGAGAAGAACACGGTGCTGTACATCCTTCAGCATTTTAAATGGACCGAGCAGGCCAGCCTTTGGATTCAAAGTAAATTATCAGGACTAAGCACGTATGCCGAAACAATAAGCATGACACCGGAAGAAGTTTCACAACAGAAATTTCCGGAGCGTGATGTTTTGTACACTCCGGAGGCCCAGGAGGCCCGCATGCACGACTTAAAAACGGCAATGGTGGAAACCGGTGAAAATCATGATGACCTTGGCCTTATTATACGGCTGGCATCCGGTGAACGGGTACAGGTGTTCAGCAATTTTATAGAAGTGGATGACCATTATGTTCAGTTGAGAGGAGGACATATCGTCCCGATCAGGGCCATTGAAAAGATAGAGCGGTAGCACTGCACGCAAACGCAACCTGACTCCGGATCTTCCTGCCCTCCGCCTTTTGCAGTTCACCCTGGCTTTTTCTACCTTAATAGCATAACGACATCTCTAAAAACTCTCCTATTGTTCCCCTCCGGAGGGGAATAAGGGGAGGAAAATGAAAAATTTTGAGTTTTTAGAGATGTTCATAAGAATGTTCTTATGCGTTTATCCCTTGCTCTGTTGTACGTTTCCTTGGCCTGTATGCTGGCTTGCCGGCAGGAGCCTAAACCTGGCGCTGAAGCTGAACATCAAACCGGTTTTGCTGTCGATACCGCATTCCTTTTAATTCAGGGCGATTCATTATTTTATAGGGCAGAAGAATACCGAGCAGGCCAGAAAAACGACAGTGCATTACAACTCCATCTGCAGGCGCTTAAAATCCGCGAGGAGTTAACAGGTGACAAGGCAAAGCTGGCGGAGAGCTATTTGAAAGTTACCCGCTTTTACTTAAATGATTTTAAGTATCAGGCAGCGGACAAATACCTGAAAAAGGCTGTACTGATTGCGCAGGAAGAAGCCATACCGGTTTCATTAAGGGTTGATATTTTTGATGCCTACGCGCTCACCAAACTGGAAATGAAAGATTTTCCAACCGCATCTTCCTTCACGCAGCGAATGCTGCAACTTATTGACAAGGAAGGCCGGAATAATTCTGCACAGTATGTAAATGCATACAGGCGATTGGGCAATATTCAATATTACCTCAAACATTATGATGAAGCCATTGGCCACCTGAACAAAGCCATCGAATACGTTTCACCAGACAATGACCGCATATTGGCCAATTTATACTCAAGCATTGCCATATGCCTGCATCAGCAAGGGAAGTTTAAAGAAGCATTGCATTTTAACCGGAGCGCTGTTTACCATGATTTAAAATGGGCTGGTGCGGGGTCTGACCCGATTGCCATCCGGTACCTGCAAATGGCATTTGTGTACCGCGATCTTGGCCAATTGGATTCCGCTCTGCTATTGCTTAATAAAAATCTTGAGATAAGAAGAAGCATTCATGGTGAAAAGAACGTGAATACATTTGGTGCCCGGTATTCATTGGGGGAATTTTATTCATATTTGAAGAATTACGACTCGGCCATTCATTCTTACCATGAAAGCCTTATTTCGCTGGTTAAGACTTTTAATGAAAAGGATTGGGGGTTCAATCCCAGACCTTCGCCAGACGAAATGAATACCGACCTGATTATCGGATTGGTTGGGAAGGCTTCCTCCTTGAAGCACATTTTTCGTAAAGACACAACGCGTTTGGATTTGCTGCAACTCTCATTGGAAACGTATTTCCTTGCCGATAGTGTGTTTATTGTTTTTAATAGGAACTTTATCCATGATGATCCCCAAATGAGGCAGCTCGAATCAAGGAGTATTCCCTATTCGGATATGGTTGAGATTGCCTTTGAATTATTTGACAACACGCAAGACCCCAGATATCTGGATGGTGCATTGGCTATCATGGAGCGGTCGCGGGGGGTATTGCTGCAACAGGCTTTAAACCGCGCGGAAGCCTACAACTCAGCCGGGCTTTCCGATATGTACCGAAAGGAAGAGAACAAACTGATCAG
>CAZOYJ010000029.1:0-8905 GCA_964583905.1 uncultured Roseivirgaceae bacterium | reverse complement strand
GATATATTGCAGCATCTTTTAAAGTCAGATTCAAAGGCAAGGACCGACTCGCTCTATGAAAAACTACTTGAAGTAAACACCCGCCATCAAAAATTACTCATGCAGATCGAGAAAACCAGCCCTGCCTATTTTGCTGTCAGGTATAAAGTTGATCCGATCAGGGTTAGCGATTTGGCGGACTTGCTAAATGACAGAAATGCAACATTGCTGGAATACATGTGGGGTGATCAGGCTATTTATATTCTGGCTTTTAATGCCGATGGGGTTAAAACAAAAAAGGTGGCCCTTACTCCGGAGATCAACCGGGCTTTTGAGGAAATAACCACGCAACTCAGGTCCCCGCCTGAAAATGCTTCTGAAAAAGAGCAGTTCATTAAATTTTGTGTGAACGCAGAATCACTCTTCCGGCATTTGGTCAGGGATTTTTTACCCGAATCAAAGGGTGATTCAAAAAAGAATTCACCCCTTATTATATCGGCTGATGGCCCTTTGGCATCGTTCCCTTTTGAGGTGCTTATTACCAGGCTTCCGGCCGGCAATGAAGTGGATTATCGCTTGCCTTATATCGTCCTTGACTATCCTGTAAGCTATACCTTTTCTGCCCGTTTGCTGTTGAAACAGGCAACGGCTAACCGGACAGGAAATAAACTGCTGGCCTTGGGTTATGCTGGAAATGGTTCCTCACGTCAACAACGAAATGGTTTCAGTAATCTTCCGGGCACGGAGAAGGAAATTAATGCCATCAAAGAGGTAATGAAAAATACAACCAACAAATACTACCTGGAAAGCGAGGCATCGGAATTGGTATTCAAACAACAGATCAATGATTTTAACATCGTACACCTGGCCCTTCACGGTATAGGCGACACGTTGAATGCATTGGAGTCACGCCTGATTTTCCGGTCTGAGGCCGATTCGGTTGAAGACGGAAATTTGTATGCACATGAACTGTACAATCTTAATCTTGAAAACCTCAATCTGGCCATCCTCAGCGCCTGTGAGTCGGGCATCGGCAAGCACCAGACCGGGGAAGGCGTGATGAGCATCGCCCGTGGCTTTGCCTATGCCGGCTGTCCTTCGCAAATCATCAGCCTGTGGAAAATTGACGACCGCACCACGGCCCAGATGATGAGCAACTTCTACAGGCATTTATCGGAGGGCAAGGCCATTGATATAGCATTGGCACAGGCCAAGGCCGATTACCTGGCCGGTGCCAATGAGTTTAATACGCATCCTTCGTATTGGGCAGCTTTTTTGCAGATGGGGGATAGCCGGTCTTTGAGCACCAATAATTATGATCTATCTGTAACCTTCTTAGCCTCAATTGCTGTCTTCTTGCTTTTCTTTTTACTGATACTCTATTCAACAAAGAAGCAGAAGGAAAAAGCTTCTGTGTAATCTGGATTGTATCCTTTAATCATTGAAGCTCATCTGAGGTAATTATCCAATCGATAATTTCTTTATCACTTTTACTGTTGCCATCAGTGTGCTTATAGATTTTTTTAAAAGTATCCGGGTTTGATTTCTTATAAGTCGCGGTTTGCATCAAAATAGCTTTGTGTTCAGGATTTTCTGTTTCTTGAGCGAGAGCCATTATTTCTTCCTCATCTAAACTTTCTAATTTGACTCGACCTTTCCCCTCTTTCCCCTCTATCTTATCTACTGCCCACTCTTCTGCTTTTTCGTGTTCGCAATAGCATGCGAGGTCATAAGCTACGGGAATGAATTTGTTTTCAGAAATTTTAACCAGTGCCAAGTGGAAACCAATTCTCCGATCCCCACATTTTTCTTCGCATTTGTTTAAATCAAAGCCAGTATTGTTTATGCAATGAATCAACTTCTCTTTTTGACCATTTTTTACTAGAATCTTTGTAAGTGTTGTTTCAATGGTAGGTGGTGCAATTTCTACCTGAGACATTTGATCCGAGTCATTAGTTGATCTCATCATTGCAACTCTATAGGCAGAATCTTGAGGTGGGTGCCCTTCAATATGTGACATAAGTTGTGGGGTTAGTGTTAAACATATATTTAAAACTCAACCATTTTGTGTTAATGGTTTTAATCGGTCCATCGGAATCCCCACGGCCAACTACTCCAAAGAAATTCATTGAGTTTTAAAGCCAACTCAAGGAAAGGTCAATCACTATTAATCCAACTCATTCAACACCTTTTTCGCTTTCTCCCCATAGGTGCTGCTGTCACTGATCTCCCACAGGGTGGCGCGGGCTTTTTCCAGTTTGTTTTCCCGGATGTACAGTAAGGCCAAGTACCATTTGGTTTGCGTTACCAGGTCGGCATGTTCTTTCAGCATGTGCAGGAGTACGACTTCGGCCTGCTCAAAATTTTCCAGCGACATGTAGGCATTGGCCAGGCACAGGTCAATAATGGCTTCATCCATGCTGGGTTTTACCTGTTCAAATAATTCGGCAGCCAGGGTGTAATTACCGGCATCGTATGCTTCGTACGCCTTACCTTTTAAGGAAATGGTATTATCGCTGCTGCGGGTAAGGCCGCTGCCGGGTGAATCAAAGGGTTCGAAATATTGGGCAAATAAATCCGAGGGGTTGTCCGCCTGCTTAACGTTTACGAGGGCGAAAATAATAACTGCACACAGCAATATCGTGGCCGCTATGGCATAGCTGAGTTGCCGGGCGGTGAGGGCAAAGAGGTTAACGTGTTTTTGTTTCGGTTTTGCGAATGCCTGGAGTTTCTTGATTTTCTCTTCAATGGTTGTTTTACTTCCGGTGTAGCGGATGCCGTCAATCAGTTCGTTCATATCCTGGGCCAGGTGGTTAAATTCAGGTTCATGATCGAGACGTTCAGCTATGCGTTTTTTCTCTTGCTCCTCCAATGTTCCGGCTAAGAACTTCTCAGCTAACTCCATATCGTCAAATAAATTTTTCATTATAGAATTTGTTCAATTATTTTTTCAATTATCAGGTATAAAATATTCAGTTTCCAGGCTTCTGTTGCTGTGTCCATCCTGGTGTACCAGTTGGCGCAGCCGTGTCAGGCACCTGCACTTCAGGTTTTTTATTGTATCGCTGTTTTTATAGTTGAGGTGCTTGGCCAGTTCTTCATAACTCATACCGTGCAGGTAATAAAGTTCCAGCATAGTCTTACAGGGTTCACCCATTTGTTGCATGGCCGATTCTACCCGGTATAAATCATTTTCTTTCTTTTCTTTTTCCCAATCCTTCACATCCGTTAGTTCAAGCTCTTCTACCTGCGTTTGGAGGTCGAACTTCTTTTCGGCCCTGCGCAGTTCAAGAATTTTATACTTGCCAATGGCGAACAGGTACGTTTTAATTGATCCGTTCAGCTGCTCCAGTTTCCGGTTTTGAATATTATCATACAGGGTAATGATCACCGCCTGATATATGTCGCGTGCTTCCTCCCGGGTGCAGGTATAGTGGGCTGTGGCCCAGTTTAAAAATTCTGTCCGGAAGGTTTTATATACATCGGCCAGGGGATTTTTATCTCCCTGTCTGATCCGTTCTATAAGGGAAGCGCCATTCATACAACAGTTCGCAGTTAATGATGGATTTGCGGCATTGTAACCGAGTTAAGGGGAAAGATAAAAAAAAGTCGGTGAAGGTCTGCCATACTGAGCAAAGTACGGTTATCCGTTCGCTGGTTACGTTGTTGGTCACCAATCATAAAGGGTAGTTTATCGTGGCATTATTCCTGATTTCAATTGATGTAACGTATACCAAAATCATGCTTTAGAACCATTCTGGATGACCCCGAAAATGTGTACCCATGAAAACAAAAAAGCGATTCTGGTTGATTTTGGCTGGCGTTACGGTAGCAGCAATTACGGCAGCGGTACCGGTAATACAATGGCGAGGGCAGGAGCAAGCCGGAAACCTTCAGAATAACCGTATGTGCTACACGGAAACAGAAGTGCTGTTGTTGATGGAATTGACCAACGTTTCGCGAAAGCGCGCCACAGAAGTATTGGAGCTGGCTTGCCGGAATGCGGTGAAGCCGGAAGAATAATAAAGATGCTGTAGTAAAGACCCGCCAGGTCTGACTGTCATGGTCAGACCTGGTTTTAACTCAACCGTTATGGAAAGCAACAAAACAATCATAGCCGAAATCCTGTGGATCATGTTGTTTTTATTTACACTGATTGCGGTGAGCATAATGGTGTAACCCTACTAACCTGCAGTTGGCTTCTCTGCTTAGTTTAGGTTAATTTGGAATGGGTCTCCTGAAGGGAGGCCTTTTTCATTTCTCGGAAACTATAGAGAGTGAAAACGTAATGAAAATAAATTAGGCGTTTTGTTGGCATCCTAAAACCTCAACGTAAACACTGTCCTCACATCCGGCTCCGACTCCACACTAATGGAGCCGTTGTGCAACTGCATGATTTGTCGCGACAAGCTCAGGCCAATGCCCGAGCCGGTGCGCTTGGTGGAGTAGAAAGGAACAAAAATTTTGTCGATGGCTTCCTTGATTATGCCCGAACCGTTATCGATCACCTCAATCTTTACCGAAGTATCATCGTACCGCCCGATGAGTTGAAGCCTGGGTGCCGGGGTGTCATGCAACGCTTCTACCGCATTCTTCAACAGGTTGATCAACACCTGTTCAATCATCTCCTCGTCTGCCTGCAGGGTGAGGTATTCCGAAGCACACAAGTATTGGAAATCGATGTTACGCGCGCGGATGTCCGGCCTCATTAATAATGCTACTTTCTCCAACAAGTCTTTCAGGCGAACCGAAGTAAACTTAGGCTTGGGCAACGAAGTGTATTCGCGGTAGGCGTCAATGAATTTGATCAATCCCTTACTTCGGTTTTCAATGGTACTCAGGCCCTCGCGTAAATCTTCTGCACCCTCCGCCTTCAGTTCAAAATGTCCATTCACTTTTTTCAGGTCGTGTTCGAGTACATCTTTTAACGTTGAGGTAAGCGAGGAGATAGGCGTAATGGAGTTCATGATTTCGTGACGCAATACCTTGGTCAGGTTTTGCCAGGCTTCCAGTTCCTGTTTCTGTAATTCGGGCTGGATGTTCTGCAGGGTAATCAGTTTCACATCGCTTCCGCGGATGCGCAATTCTGTGGCCTGGATGGTAAGGTACAGTTCATTGCTTCCTTTATACAACGTGCTTCTTCCGGCTTCGGCTGTGGTGATGGCCTGATGCAGCCGCGGATTTTTTTCCTTCAGTTCATGAATGCTTTGCATGGTCTGCACTTGCATAAACCTGCGCGCATTGGCATTGATCAGTTGGATGGTCCCTTCGGCATCAAAAGACAGGATACCCGTGCGCACTTGTTGCACCACAGTATTCAGGTATTGCCAGTGTTCTTCTTTTTCCGAACGGGCCTTGCGAAAGGCTTCAAGCACCTCGTTGAAGGCTACGTTCAGGTCTTTGAAACTTTTGCCGAGTTTGTTATCGGCTGTAAAGCCGGAAATAAAATCCGAATATTTTACCGATTCCAGGAAGCGCGTAAGTTTGCGGTTGGTCTGGCTGATGTAACGGAACAGTTCGGCCAATTGCAAGAGGATGATGAGGGCGGTGAGAATAGCCGCAAACAACATGTTGGAGTTGCCCAGCATGTACAGGAATAAAGCCATGTTTAACCCCAACAGGATAACGCGAAGGATTACCCGGGAACGGAAGTCGCTAAATACACTATTCATAGAATCTTTACCACCGTTTGCGGGCGACTGATAACTTTAAAGCCCGTGTTTCTCCAGCCTGCGATACAGCGATGACCGGGTGAGGCCCAGCTCGGCAGCGGCCTGCGTAATATTACCATTATATTTTTTGAGTACTTTCCGGATCAGCAACTTTTCTACTTCTTCCAGGTTGTATTGATCGAGGTTCAGTTGCCCGTCTTCTTTGGCTACCGTTGCCGCAAAGGAGAAGTCTTCGGGTTGCAGTATGGGATGGTTACTTAAAATCACAGCTCGTTCAATGGCGTGCTGCAGTTCGCGGATGTTTCCGGGCCACGGATGCTTGTGCATACGCGTAGCGGCCGCCTCGCTGATCTTGCTGATCTGCTTGTTGTATTTCTCTGCATAGTATTTCAGAAAATGATTGGCCAGCAAGGGGATATCTTCCAAGCGATCCCGCAAAGGGGGTATCTCCACTTCGATGGTGTTGATGCGATAGAGCAAATCTTGTCGGAACCGGTTTTCTTTCACCATGTCGTACAGCGGCATATTGGTAGCGCAAATCAGACGGATGTTAACCGGAGTTTCTTTGTTCGCCCCCACGCGGCTTACCCTGCGGTTTTGCAATACCGTTAATAATTTGGCTTGCAGGGGCATGGAAAGGTTCCCAATTTCATCGAGGAAGAGGGTGCCGCCATTGGCCAGTTCAAACCTTCCGGGCCGGTCTTCTTTGGCATCGGTAAAGGCGCCTTTCTTATGTCCGAATAGTTCGCTCTCAAACAAGGTCTCGGTGATAGAGCCCAGGTCTACGCTTACAAAGTTTTCATGGGAGCGCGATGAGTTCCGGTGGATAGCCCGCGCGATCAGCTCTTTACCGGTTCCGTTTTCACCAAGGATCAACACATTGGCATCGGTTTGCGCCACCCGGTCTATGGTTTGAAAGATTCGTTTAATCGGAATGCTTTGCCCGATGATTTCACTGAAGCGCTGGTTCAACGCCTGGTTGATTTCCTGGTTTTTGATCTTCAGGGTTTCCACCTGGTCGCGCGATTCGCGCAGGCGCATGGATGAGTAGAGTGTAGCCAGAAGCTTTTCATTCTCCCAGGGTTTGAGAACAAAATCGGTAGCTCCGGCCTTGATTGCTTTTACGGCCATCTGCACATCGCCATACGCGGTAATCAGGACCACTACCGCAGAAGGATCCAACTCCAGGATCTTACCCAACCAATAATAACCTTCACTGCCGCTGCTTACATCTTTGGTGAAGTTCATGTCGAGGAGGATCACATCGTAATCTTCATGATTCATCAATGCCGGGATGGCTTCGGGATTCTTCTCAATGTCGACCTGCGCGAAGTGGCGTTTCAGGTACATCTTGGCAGCTTTAAGCAGGTCTTCGTTGTCGTCAACAATCAGAATCTTACCTTGTTTTTGTTCCATGAGCGATCAGTTATGTCCGTTTGCGGGCTTTTACTGGCAAAGTTGAGACCGAAAGGAAGTATCACCCGATTTGGTGAGAATTCAGCCTTTGTTCTTTCCGGTTTCGTAAATTTATGTCCGGTCACGGACATCCTCGTTCACATCTGAACGGAAAAAGTCCTGAAAAGTTGATCCGAATCCATTCTTTACCCGTTACAGGTACTTGGCACGTTTGTTGGCAACTGGGCATTGGCCTGGGAATACAATGTCCGGGTAGTTAATTTGAAACCTGATTTGAATGGATCAACTTGTAAAAACTCCGATAGCAAAAAAAAACGGATCATCCGATCAACCGAATAACCCATCCATGGATCGACAACTAAAAAAGAAAAAATGGACCCTGAAGCGGATTGCCACCTATGGCGGGATCGGCCTTTTTGTGGCATTTGTTGGTTACCAGGTCATTTTTGCCGACAGGCGTTCGCGTCTGAAGGTGGATAGTGATAAGATCACCATTTCAACCGTTGGCCGCGGAGTATTCCAGGAGTTCATTCCTCAAACCGGAACCGTGGAGCCCAGCCGTACCGTATTTTTAGATGCCGTGGAAGGCGGAACAATCAAACGCGTAGTGGCTGAAAGTGGCGCCATGCTGAAGCAGGGTGATATTATTCTGGAGTTAAGCAACCTTAACCGTGAGATCAGCGTCCTTGACCAGGAATCCAATCTGACGCAGAGCATTAACCGTATCCGCGAAACGCGTTTACAAATTACACAGAATGCCTTGCGTCAGCAGGAAAGTCTGATCACGATTGATAACGCCTTGGCTACTTTAACACCACAATACGAGCGACAAAAACAGCTTTTTGAAAAGAAGCTTATCTCTAAACAGGATTTTGAGCGAACAGAGGCGGATTATTTCGCAAACCTGAAGCGTAAGGAAATTACCTACAAAGCATTCCAACTAGATTCAATTGATCGGATAAGACAAATCGTTCAGTTGGATCAAAGTGAGCGCAAACTTTCACAAAGTTTGGAGAATGTTGGAAAGATATTGGATAACCTGATCGTAAAAGCACCCATTGATGGTCAGCTTACACGCCCTCAATTGGATGTGGGACAAAGCGTAAATACAGGTACACGTTTGGGGCAGGTTGACGTGGTGGGCAGCTACAAGGTTCGGGTAGAAATTGACGAGATTTACCTGCCACGGATTGCCGAAGGGTTGCGGGCCACTACCACCTATGCCAATAGAGATTATGAGATGGTGATCACCTATGTATACCCCAACGTAACCAACGGCCGGTTCCCGGTAGACATGAACTTTGTGGGCGAAACGCCCGCAGGCATCAGGCGCGGGTTATCGTTGCGCATGCGCATCGAATTGGGTCAGTCGTCAGAAGAATTATTGTTGCCGGTAGGCGGATTTTATAAGGACACCGGTGGTAACTGGGTGTACGTACTGGAAGCAGACGGTAACCGGGCGGTGAAAAGGAGCGTCAAACTGGGCCGGAAGAACACCGAACACTTTGAAGTGCTGGATGGCCTGAAGCCGGGCGACCGCGTGATCACCTCATCGTACGAGAATTTTGGCAATAATGAAGTATTAGTACTAAATTAAGTGCAGAACTACCAAAGTCAGGACAAGACTTGTCAACTGAATTTTGTCAACTGTAAACTTTTTAAAGCGTAACCTTTTAAATTAAAAAGAGTAATAAGCCAGTAAAACCAAATCCAAAATTGAAACATCCTTAAATCGTAAATACCAATACCATGATTAAACTTAAAAACCTTGAAAAGGTGTATACCACCGAGGAGGTAGAAACAACCGCCCTCAATAATATTAACCTGGAGATTAAAGA
>CAZOYJ010000028.1:0-24346 GCA_964583905.1 uncultured Roseivirgaceae bacterium | reverse complement strand
TGTTCCGTTAACTTCAACAACTAATGGCAGTAAAAGAAAAAACAAGATGTGCCTGGTGTCTTAAATTCCAACAATACATCGATTACCACGACACCGAATGGGGCGTGCCCGTGCACGATGACAGCACCCATTTTGAGTTTCTGATTCTGGAAGGAGCCCAGGCCGGATTGAGTTGGTCAACGATTTTAAAAAAACGCGAAGGCTACCTCAAGGCTTTCGCGGATTTTGATCCGGTAAAAGTTTCCCGCTTTACCGAAAAACGACTGGAGAAAATCTTACTCAACCCCAGCATTGTGCGCAACCGGTTAAAAGTGTATGCTGCGGTTAACAACGCCAGGCGCTTTCTGGAAGTACAGCAGGAATTTGGAAGTTTCAATACGTACATCTGGCAGTTTGTCAACAACAAGCCTATAGTTAACAAATGGAAAACCCTTAAGCAGATTCCGGCTACAACAAAAGAATCGGATGCGTTGAGTAAGGATTTGATAAAGCGCGGCTTCAAGTTTGTGGGCAGTACCGTGATGTATGCCCACATGCAGGCTTGCGGATTGGTGAACGATCACCTTGTAGACTGTTTCCGGTACAAACAGGTATAAAAAACCTCTGGTTATTAAGTACCGGAGGTTTGAGTGATGGTCCCAAAAAAAATTATTTCCTGGGAAACAACGCATCGCGGTTCGCAGCCAGCCACGCAAAGGCAGCCGTCATCACGGCATTGTGTTTCAGATCGTCTTCAATGGCTTTATCGTAAACATCCATGCTGGTGTGGTGCGTGCGGGTGCTGTATTCAATCGGATCCTGGATAAACTGGAAGCCCGGCAGGCCGATACCATCAAAAGAGAGGTGATCGGTACCGCCTGTGTTGCGTAAGGTCAATGTGGCCGCGCCCAGTTTTTCAAACGGCTTCAGCCACTCGCGGAATACCGGGCGGGCCTGTTCATTACCCTGCAGGTAAACCCCGCGGTATTTTCCGGTTCCGTTATCCATATTGAAGTACACCGAAAACTTTTCGGCCGCTGGGGTGTAGTTATACTCGTCATCCGTCCGCGTACCATACACGCGCTTCACATAATTGCGCGAGCCGATCAACCCCTGCTCCTCACCGCCCCACAACCCGATGCGGATGGTTCTGCGCGGACTCACACCCAACGCTTTGATGATGCGCATAGCTTCCATCATTACTGCTGAACCGGAAGCATTATCGGTGGCGCCCGTACCGCTGTGCCAGGAGTCGAGGTGAGCGCCAATCATCACCACTTCATCTTTCAGGTCCGTTCCTGGAATTTCAGCTATCACGTTAAAGCCTTTTTCGTTTGGTGTGAATTCCGTTTCAAGGGTTAGTTCAAGCTTTACCGGAATGCCTTGTTTAATCTGACGCACCATACGGTTGTAGTGCTCGGCCGCTACCACTATTTGCGGCAGAATTTTTGGTGCGCTGGGATGGCGTGATGATAAGCGGTCGGCAAAGGATGTTTCGGCCGGGTAAGGAACGGTTGCCGCAGCAACGGTTACGGTTCCGTCTTCTAATCGCGAACTCGGGCTGGCTTCCAACACCGCCACTGCACCTTCCTTCATACACAAATCCCATTTCATCCAGGCTAACCGTTGCGGTTCGGTAGGCGCTGAAAATCTTCTTCCGCGAAACGCTTCTGATTCACCCGAGTTGGCCATGTCCAGCAACTCCTTTTCATCGAGTCGTCTTGCATCGGCATCAAAGCCGGGCTTTACCGGTGTTGGTAAGCTGAACAAAACGATTTTACCCTTCAGCTTGCCTTTGTATTTTTCAATATCCGATTCTTTTTGAATATCAAGGTAAACGGCCTCCGCCTGCACGTTGCCTTTCACACCAGGCGTCCATGCTTTCGGATATCCGATAACCGGAAAATAGACGGGGCCGGTGGCGTGCAGGCTGAACTTTTTCAACTGCCAGCCGCGACCGAACTCTTCATCCCACTGATCGAAGTGTACATTTTGCAAGCCCCAACCTTCCAGGGTTGACTTTGCATATTCTGCTGCTTTCTTGTAGCCGGGTGAGTTGGTGAGCCGCGGGCCGTGAACATCGGTTAACATGCTCAGGATGTTCATCACCTGTGAGTTATCAAAGCCCTCTTTTTTGATCCGGGAAACTGTGGCGGTGTCCACCTTTTCCTGGGCCAGGGAAACCGTTACCAATAACAACAATCCGAATGCAGTAGATAAAATTTTCTTCATGATAAAATTTGAATTTGTGGATGCGGGTAAAAATAATGGCTAAGGAAGGCAGTAAACAAACCGTATATGGAAAACCTATCCAAAAAAAAGGCATCCCTATTCAGAGATGCCTTTATAATAGTTTACAATCCTGCTTAGTTTTTCTTTTTCTTCAACAGGTTCTGAATGGTTTTGATGCCTTCTTCGGTGGCCTTTTTAGTCGGGTCGGTGGTTTTGGTGCTGTCGGTTTTCGTAGTATCGGTTTTTGAGCCGCCTAACAACCCGGTTACCACCTCAGTGGCTTTCTTCTCAGCTTCTTTCTTTACAGCCGTGGTAACTGCATCCTGCACCTGTTGTTGCTGTTCCGTCATGATCAGGTTAGGCTTCGGATCCAGAAATGTTCCGCCCAAACCGATGCTCACCGGAATCATGGCATTAGGATCGGTTTTGCCTCCCGTATATTGACTCACAAAACTGTTGAACTGAGTGCCGAGTTTTCCGGCCGGAACATCCATCTTTAAGTTGTAGGCGATGGAGCCATCTACACCGGTGCTGCCTTCTACCATCGTGGCATACTGTCCGAATTTTACATTAAAAGGTTTAACACTTAGCCTTCCGTTTTTTATGGAAGCCGACATGAGCACATCGCGTAAGGTTACCTCATTTGAATCATCCAGTTTCGTTAAGGAGGTAATTCCAGAAACCAGCTTCGATTCTTTCAACGCGGCCTGAGCAACCCTCACCAACCCTTCACCATTTACGGTAGTCAGGTTTGGCGACATATCCTGAAGCAATTCACCGCTTACCTTGAAATCGGTTGAGAAATTACCGCTCATTAATCCGGCTACCGGAGCATAATTTTTTACAATGGAAAAGGCCGAAGCGGCCTGGGCCAGGGCCATGTTATCAATCTTCAAACCGAAATCATATTTCGGGTGTGCAAGATCTTTCGGATTGTACGAACCATTCACGGCAAACGTGCCGCCCAGTAAATTGAACTTCAAGCCGCTCAGGTTGGCCACACCATCTTTAACGATTATATCACCGCTGGCATTGGTAATGTTGAAGTCCATCATTTTTACGGTTTTGATGCTCGACTTCAACACGAAATCAATGTTGTCCGGAACAGGAATTACCCCATACGATTCTTCGGTGGTTGTTTCTTCTTCCGAGTCGGTCATGAATTCATTCAGGTCGAGCAGGTTGGCGTTGAAGTTCATAGAGCCCTTCAGCAATTCGTTCTTGCCAAACACATAGCCGATATAATTGGCAACCGAGCCACTCACATTGAAATCGCTGCGACCGATCGTACCTGTTGCCTGACGGAGTTCAGCTTTTCGTGGGTCAAAAACCATCTCTGCATTCGACAGGGTTACGGCATACGGTAAATCCGCTGACGTGTATTTGAAATCTTTAAGGGAGGCGCTTCCGCTGGTGGGGAGTCGGTCATAACGCTCAGCGTCCAGGTCCGACATTTTCCCTTTGGTTTGCAAGTCGGCTTTAACTTTTCCAGCTACGGTCATGCCGTCAAGCGGAAAAATTTTGGTAATCTTTTCGAGGTCTATTCCGCCATTGGCTTTTAAATCCCAGGTGTAGTCTTCGAGGTTTTGCACCAACAGGTCGGCAGTAAACCGCTCACCATCCAGGAGCATGGAAAAGTCCTTCACGGAAATTACCGTTTCGGCCATTCTACCGCTTGTGTTTTTGATACTGGTGTTAAACTTCAGGTCTTCGAGCGGCAAGGGAAACTCCGAGGTTTTTACATAGCCGCTGGCCAGGCTCATGGCGGCATCAATGGCCGGAATGGTTTTCTTCAAACTATCGTAAACACCATTGGCCGTAAGGTTAACGGAATACGTTCCCTTCATTTGCAACCCTTCTATCGGAAACATCTGGCTTAATTCTCCGAGATTAAGCTTGGCTACCAGGTTGGCATCGATCTGGGTTGGGTACATTTTGCTAATCCGGGCACGTGCATCAAATGGGTTGGATCCAAAATCCATGTGGAAGCTTTTAATATCAATCACCGTGTTATCGATAATCCCGTCTGTATTGTCCACCAGCAGATCAAGATTGATATTATTTACCGGTGTCGGCAGGTTTGGATATTTAAACATGGCGTCACTTACTTTCAGGTTTACCTGGAAGGCTGGCATCTGCGTTTCGCTATAGATGCCTTTTACCAATCCATTAAAGGCCAGTTCACCACCGGCTTGAAGGTCTTTAAAATCTTCCGAATACATTCCGGGAACAAGGGATAACAAACTCTTGAATGAATTCTCAGGGCTGCCGTAGGTAATGTCCATTTCATACCTATCGTCATGCATTTTAAACCAACCGGCAAAACTTAATACGAAGTCGTTGATCCAGGCGGTGTTATCCTTAAAGGTGTACCGGGAATAATCTTCACTGATGGAGATTACCGCATCGGCTATTGCGCGCTTGTTGGTGATGTATTCCATGCCGTCATACCGCACACTCACCGAGTCAGCAGCCGTTTTGGTTTTCAGGTCAAAAACATCCTGGTTAAAATCTCCGCTCCCGCTGTGGGTAATTCCTTTCATGTCGAGGTAAAACGGAATGGAGCGATCATCGTACGTGAGGTCGCCATCGAGGATGTTCCAATGATCGATGCTGAACGAAAACTGGCTTGCCTCCGGATCTTCCTCCAGTTCTTCGGAAGGAATGGCAATGTCATAATTGGCGCGACCATCTTCCAGCACGATAATGTTGATGATCGGTCCTACCAGGGTGATTCCCTTTATTCGTGGTGTGGAGCCGAAAATAATGTCTTTCAAGTTTACTTCTACCTCCATACTTCCGGCCGCAAACAATACTTCGCCCGCAAAGGGTTCTCGGTTAAATACTCCGAAGTCACGCATCTTAGCGGTTACATTCGGGAAATTACGAAACAGGGAAAGGCTGAAATTGTCGGCATCAAACACTACATCGGCATTGACGGATTTCTCCAGTTGCTTATCAATGGCTGCTTTGATACGGTCTTTAAAAACTACGGGAATAATAAAGGCGGCC
Source organism: uncultured Roseivirgaceae bacterium (assembly GCA_964583905.1). Classification (GTDB taxonomy): domain Bacteria; phylum Bacteroidota; class Bacteroidia; order Cytophagales; family Cyclobacteriaceae; genus UBA2336. The sequence continues at coordinate 19,123 of CAZOYJ010000028.1, read as the reverse complement.
GCCAGCAACACAATCAGGAACACGCCTAAACCAATCAGGATCTTCTTTACCATAACTTGAGAATTTTAGTCACATTTTCTATAACACTCGAAAGGGCAACAAAATTACAAAACAAGGGTATAAAAATCCTGCCAATTTCAAACGAAGGGTGTGCACGTTGACCGTTAAATAGATGTACGACACTTTTGCAACCGCTTGCCCTTTAATTCCCTGAAGGCTTGCCTCCAGGAGGGATGTGACCCGCGCGCAAGAGATTCTCCCTTAAGGGAGTCAGAGGGCGCGGGGTGCCGGAATAACAAAATTGCAAAACTGTCGTACAACCCCCTTAAATCATCTTTAACAAAATGTCCATTATTTTTTTAACGCGGCTGGTGTAGGGTGGGTATAACGGCTGCACAGAGGTAAATCCACTGCGTTGGCTTAAAACCGGCTTTTCATGCGAAAAGGCAAGAAATCCGTAATATCCGTGCGAACGCCCTATACCACTGTTATTCACGCCCCCGAACGGAAGGTTTTGGTGCAAAAACTGTATAGCACAATCATTTATGCATACCGAACCGGAAGATGTTTCAGTAATGATTTTCTTCTGCTCGCGCGAATCGGCACCAAACATATACAGCGCCAGGGGTTTAGGTTTATGGTTTATCTGTTGAATGACTTCCTCCAAATCCGTATAGGTCTGTATCGGCAACACCGGTCCAAAAATTTCCTCTTCCATTACCCGTGCCTCCGGGGAAACGTTGGATAAAATTACCGGGTGAATAAATCGGGTGGAGGGATCGGTGTGCCCACTCATTTGTACCACAGCGCCTTTCTTTACCGCATCTGCAATACTATCTTCCAGCCGGGCAAAGTGTTTGTCGCTCACTATGCGGGCAAGGTGGGGCGATTCATGCAATGGCTTGCCGCTTTCGCTGAACAACACCATTATTTGCTTCTTCAACTGATCTATGAACTGGTCAGCAATGGAGTGATGGACCAACACATAATCCGGGGCGATACAGGTTTGACCTTTATTAATAAACTTAGCTACAGCAATTCTTTTAGCCGCTTCACGCAACCGCGAGCTTGGAGCAACGATGGCCGGAGATTTTCCACCCAACTCCAGCGTGACCGAAGCCAGGTTTTCGGCTGCCGCTTTCATTACAAGCTTACCTACCGCAGGACTACCGGTAAAAAAAATGTGATCAAACGGCAGACTTAACAGGAAGGATGAAACTTTTGCATCGCCTTCTATAACACTAACCACGTTCGAATCAAACACCTCCTCACACAACCGCTTAATCAAGGCCGATGTATTGGGCGTTATTTCGGAAGGTTTAAGCATGGCGCTGTTGCCCGCAGCCAGGGCCGATACCAGCGGCCCGATGCTCAGGTTAAACGGGTAATTCCAGGGTGAGATAATCAGGCAGACTCCCCTTGGTTCATACACCAGCCGTGAACGTGTGCCCAACATCGTGAGGGGCGCATCTACTTTTTTTGGAGCCACCCATCTGTTTAAGTTGGATAATGCATGGGATATTTCATTCAGTGCAGGAAATATCTCTGTGCCATCTACTTCACTTGCCGGTTTGCTGAAGTCAGCATATAAGGCCTGATGAATGGCGCTTCGGTTTGCGCCTATCCAGCGCTTTAACTTCCGAAGCCGTTCCTTGCGTGCACTTACCGGCTCTTTGCGCAAGTGTTCCACATGCTGTTTCTGGGCTTTAAAATGTTGCTTGATCGCATCAAAATCTAGGTTTTCGTCAATTACAGGCGTCATTCCCGAATGTATGTAAAATCCGGTACATCCGGCAATGTTACCAAATTGTTAAGTTCGTTTGTTCAAAAACACAGAAATGGTACTTTTGGTAACATCTTGTTAACATTCCGGTAATATTGAAGTGGTTAGTAACGATAGCGATTCTGTTTCTAGGTTTTCCCCTGGCGGGACAATCCCCTGCACACTCCAGCCCTGAAGAAGCCGCTTCCCTCCTGGCACCTTATCTGGTTGCCGCTCCGTTTTCCGTCAAGCCTGAATCGTTTGCGGATTTTGTACACAAGCTGGAACGGAAACAACACAGCAAAAAAACCGACAGGGAATTTCTGCAGCACGTGTTTATGCGGGCCCATCAGGTGTACCTGAAACGCTATACGGAACATGCCGCTTTTGCCAATTTGTTTACCGATGGATCGTACAATTGCTTAACGGGCACCATCCTGTTCTCCACCCTGCTCGACTATTTTGGGGTTGATTATGACATCATTGAAACGAACTACCACATTTTTATTATCGCGCATACCCAACAAGGCGATGTATTGATGGAAGCTACGGATGCCCGGGAAGGATTTGTAACCTCAATTGAAAAAATCAACCACCGGATTACCCGCTATAAAACCAACAGCCTGCAAACGCATAATGCTTCCCTGGCGTACTACCAGTACAACTTCGCTTTGTACAACACGGTAAGTGCAAATGAATTGGTTGGGTTACTCTACTACAATCTTGCGGTTGAAGCCTTCAACAAGCAACAAATACAAGAGGCCACACAATACCTGGCAAAAGCGGGCGAGCGTTACATGTCGCCCCGCATCGAAGAATTTTCAGAACTGTTGCTGATAGCCGTTCACGCAAGTGAAATGGAGGTTATCGAAAAGCGCAAGCTTAAAAAATCGTTGCAAACCATCCGGTATAAAGCTCTTCCCACAGTAGCCACGCTCCGGTAATCAATTTTGTAAAATCCGCAACTCCACGCGCCTGTTCAGGCGGTGTCCTTCCGGGGTGTTGTCGCGCGAAAGCGGCATGGTGCCGCCAAAGGCCTTTAACTTAATCCGGTTTTTGTGGATGCCCTGCGACACCAGGTAATCGCGCACCGCCTCCACACGCTGTTGCGAAAGTTTCATGTTTTTGTTCGGGTCGCCCAGGTAATCGGTGTGCCCTTCAAGTTGAATGACCATGTTTTTATTTTCCTTCATCATCGCTACAACCAGGTCAAGTTCAGCATACGAGTCGGGATCTATTTTCGATTTGGCCACTTCAAAGATCAGGTGGTCCAATCGCAACACCTTTCCCACCTCATGCTTGCGTGCCGGATCACCGGTTGAATGGTGTAACTCAATGTCTTTGATAATTTTTTTGTTGTTGGCTTCGGCCGGATCCAGCATGTATTTAGCAGAAGCAAAGCCAGGTGCTTCTACGGTGATGGAGTACCGCTCGTTATCAAACAACGGAAAGGAAAAGGAGTTGCCGCTAACCACACCCATGCGGCTGCCGTAGGGCAGGCTTTGGTAGGTAATGCGGGCATCCACCGGCTCCTTGGTTTGGGCATTTACAATTTTGCCTTGCGCAACAACGAGGCTGTCGGCCTGTGGAAATACGGCCAATGGAAACAGGATATAAGCAATCGCGAATAGTGTTTTCATGTTTTGGCCAGTTAAAGGTCAACAATTTTAAACTCAACGCGCCTGTTCTTTTCCCGGTTCTCCAAGCTTGTATTGGGCACCAGGGGTTTGCTTTCTCCAAAGAAAGCTACGCTTATCCGCTTTTCTGCAATCCCGGATTTTACCAGAAATTGTTTCACCGCCTGCGCTCTTTGTTTGGATAAGGTAAGGTTATGCTTTTCATCGCCCAGGTCGCAGGTGTGGCCGGCAATCTCTACGCTCATGGCCGGATGCGCTTCCATCATCTTCCTGATCTGGCCCAGTTCATCAGCCGATTCCGGTTTAAGTTCGGCCCGGTTCAATTCGAAAAATATATTATTCAGCACGATGGTGGCATCCCGCTGAACCCGTGTAAGCTGTATGGGCTGAAGATTAAAATCCCGATGATCAAGTGTCCGTGTAGTGGTGATCTGCCGGAGATCAATGTGTTGGCTTTCAGAAAGGTGGTCTTTCGCTTCCGCCCGAACCCCATACAATTGTCCGGCTTTAAGCTTCAGCTCGTACAATCCGGTGGTCGGATCGGCCTGAACCGTTGCCGCTGGTGTGCCTCCCGGTAATTGTTGAACAGTAACTTGTGCACTTAACGGATTTCCGGTTGTAGCATCTACCAGTTTGCCTTTTATGGTAACCCAAATATCAGGCTCCCGAAAAATCGGAAGTTTAGCCCGGTAGATGTCCAGGTTATTTTCCGAAACGCCCCGCGAGTAGTACGCATATTCACTGAAGTTTGGAATGTTAAAAAATAAATCATCGTGTGGTGAATTGATTTCCGGGCCCAGGTTTTCGGGCTCCGACCAGTTGGTCCAGGTATCATCCCGTCTTTTGGTGACATAAATATCGGCACCGCCATAGCCGCTGAATCCTTTGGATGAAAAGTAAAGCGTACGGTCATCGGGCGCCAGGAATGGTGCAGATTCATCAGCCGCAGTGTTTATCGCAGGCCCCAGGTTGAGCGGCTCCGACCACACACTGTCGCGTTCAACAAACGACACATACAAGTCGCGATCGCCATGCGTATCTCTCCGCTCTACGGCCATAATAATGGCCTTGCGTGAATTGGTCAGAAAATAGTTGGCGCGTTCATGCAGGTTATAGTCGTTGGTAATGTTAACCGGTACCGGGGTTGTCCACCGGCCGTCTTCATAGGTGCTCATCGAAACGCCTGCGCGCATCTTACCATTCTCCAGGTACTTATTACCCAACATCATGATGGCAGCCGTGCCATCGGGGGTGATGGAACTGATGGAGGTAATAAAATTAGGATACGCATTATTGTATGGCGGCCCCATATTTTTAGCCAATTGCCACTTGCCGTCTTCACCGAGTTCGGAGTACCAGATGTCTTCTTTGTCATTAACCCCTCCAACATTTTGCGGATGGTTCCTCCGGCTGAAGTACAGGGTTTTGCCATCGGGTGAAAGTAAGGGATTCAATTCGCTGAACTCACTGTTCACCGTTGCATCCAGCGGTTCAATAACCAGTCCGGTGGCGAGCAACTCAGGTGTAGGTATAAATGCGATAACCGGATATGGGTAGTCTGAAATGGCAACGGCATCGATGCCGTAATAATCCGGCACTGCGGCACCGTCAAACTCCAGCTTCACCGCAGTTACCTTATAGGTTGTTTGATCCACAAAAATATTTAACATGCGACCCCTCAACGGGATGGCCCCCGGGTTAAATGTGTAAATTTCATATTCGCGGTCGGCTTCATCATACAAAAATATCTTGTACAAGGCGCTTGGGTTGTGCGATTCGGCAATGGCAATCTGCTGAATGCTCATCGGTACATCAAAGCCGAGTTTCAGGTACTCATTCCGGTTCGGTTTATCGGGGGCCCAGGCATTCGGGTTTTGTCCACCGGCCGGCAACACGTTGGGTTTTCCCAATGCCTGCGAAGCTGCGTATTGAATAGGGGTTAGCTGCGAGGAGTAAGAAATAACTTTTGTAGCCCATTGTACCGTTTGGGCCTGCGTGTACAAACATCCGGTGCAGAAGAATAGAAGTACAAAATGACGCTTCATGGAATGGGTAAGGAAGTAACTCGTTAAGTTTTAAACTTAACAAAAAAATCCTTCAAAATAAGCAGCCGATTGCGATTAACTCAACCTTACTCCAGGCTGTGTTTGTTAAACAGGAGATACCCTACATGAAATAAAACACCAAACTTGTTTTCAACATCGTCATAATAATTGGCGCTCAGGCTCACCGGTCCGATGGGGGAATGGTACACCAATCCGGCTGTGCCGGTAAAAAATACTTTCGTGATTTCAGTGTTGGTGAAGGCCTCCTGGTTTGCACCCTGCTGAATGTATTCGATGGGTTTATAGATATAGCCTTCGAGGCGGAAATCCAGCGTCCGGTTTTTCAGGATCAAGACGTTGCGTGAACCTATAGCCGCATAATTAAACGACCGGAAGTTTTCCAGGATCAGGGTACGGCTGTCCTGCAAGGGTAAAAAAGATGGAGCATTGATGATCGTACCAAAATAATTCCGGAAGAAGGGTTGATTCGAGAGCACCACATCGGCATAGTAACCGGTTCTAAACCATCCTTTGTTCACATAATGCTCTGCCGTTCCGCGCAAGCGAAACCATTGATGGTGTTTGGAGAAGGGGAACTCGTGTACCGAGGTATTCCCCGGCAGGTAATTTTCCCGTACCTGGTAATGATGAAGGCCCAGGTAGAGCGACCGGCCTGACGATGCATATTGTTTCCGGTTGAGGTTGCTGGAGGTTAATTCAAAGCCGAAAATAAATCCGCGTGTGCGCAGTTCGTCAAGCGTATCGGAGCTGCTGAATTTTTTTTCGTTGCCGTACCGGTCCATGTTGCTGAATCCCTTTACGCTGAGGGTGCTTTTTACGGCCGAACCAATCGGCCAGCCCATGTTAATGCCGGCCTTGCGATCAAATCGCTTCAACACCGTTGGCTCCCTTTTTTGCAGCAAATCGGTACCTTCCACATAATCCCACTCATTATAAACCGCTTCCGGCTGAAGATAAAACCGGCCAAAAAAAGGATAATCAATCCGCGTATTGGCGGCAACGGACTTATAAAAACTTCCAACCTGGGCACCGAGGTAGGTGTGGGTTAATGCACGGTTGAAGTAATAGTAGTTTAATCCGAGGTACAGGTTGCTGATGTTTCGCGAGGCCATTACTCCGCCAAAATCAACCTGGAAGTTTTTCTGCGGACGTTTGGCCAGTTGCAGCATAAACTTTTCCCGCACCGGAGAATATTGGATGGTAGGAAAGATGTTATTAAAGTACGGCTCGGCAATCAGGCTGTAGTAGCCTTTGCGGATGTGATCGAGTGTAACCGGCTGATCGGATTTAATGTTGAATATTCTGCGCAGGTATCGCTGTTGGTTGGAATTAAATCCCCTGAACAACAACCCTCCGAAAACAAAAGGAACACTCTTGTTATTGAATTCCTTTCTGCGCTCCGCAACCTGATCACTTGTTTGACGGCTTTTAACTTTCGCTTTGATTTCATCGATCTGCCGGAGCGTTTGTACATACCCGCTGTCGATAAGCGCCCGGGCCATGGCGAAATCAAGCGAAGTGTAGCCATCCAGGTTCGGTTGAATATAAACTCCGCTGTCGGGAACAACCGAAGGATCCGACTTATCCAGCATCATATATAATAAAGAGCGGCTGATCAATCGGTCATCTTCGTCAAAGGGATAGTCCTTAAATACTTTTGAAGATACATTAGACCCGATCACCACATCGGGATTGAACGTTTGCTGGGCAATGTCTACCGGGAAGTTGTTGTAAATGCCTCCGTCAAACAGGTATTTGCCATTGATGCGGATGGGTGTATAAAAAAACGGAACGGTTTGCGTAGCCCGCAGGGCTTCGCTTAACGAACCGCTTGCCAAAATAACCTGGCTTTGCGAAAAAATATCGGCTGCCACTACCCGCAGCGGCACAAACAAACTGTCGAAGTTATTGTACGAAATGGCCGATGCCTGGGCCATGAGTTCGGTTAAGGCAAAATTCAGGGAAGCATCGTTGGCAAGACTTTGGTAAACCTGGAAGACATTGGCCGAATCCAGTGAAAGGTTCAGGCGTAAAAACCCCGGGTTGATTTCGTTCCCGTAATAATGAAAGTTATGACCCTGATCGGGCACACCTAATAGCATGCGCAAAAAAGCATCCGATAAAATTATCTGTTCAATGCGCGCAGGGCTCAGACCAGCCGCATAAGCGCCCCCCACTATACCGCCCATGGAAGTGCCAACGATGCAATCGATGGGAATCCCGTTTTCTTCCAGCGCCTTCAATACGCCCACGTGCGCAATTCCTTTTGCGCCTCCCCCGCTGAGCACCAGGGCTACCCGCTGTGCCGGTGAGAGTTGAAAAACAAAAAACAGAAGAACCAGGCAGGGGAATCGCATAACTCACTAACGTCTGTACAGACGAAAACTTTTTCCTTAAGTTGGGAGAAAGTTACGTTAAATTCCATTCGGGAGCCGCACGGTACACACAAAGTTTACATCATCGATGCATAGGTTTCCGGAAACGGTGCCGGTATGGCTTGTAACTGACGTATGACTTGTTCCTTTTTTACAGTAAACGATTCGAGGTGATTGTCCAGAATCGGTTCGGAAGGCGGAAGCTCCACGCGAAGCGCATCTACCTGCACTCCGTTTCGCCAGAAGCGATAACATAAATGCGGACCGGTTGCCAGCCCGGTGCTGCCCACATTGCCAATCCATTGGCCCTGTTTTACACGCGTACCGGGTTTGATGCCGGGCGCAATTTTTGACATGTGCAGGTATTGTGTTGTGTAGGTGGCGTTGTGGCGAATCTTTACAAAGTTACCGTTATTCGATGTGTAATGTGCTTCCAACACCACACCATCGCCCACCGAACGGATGGGTGTGCCAGTTGGTGCGGCAAAGTCGGTACCCAGATGCGGGCGATTTATTTTCAATACGGGATGAAACCGGTTTCCAGAAAAACGAGAGCTGATGCGCGTAAATTCAATCGGGTATTTGAGCAAGGCTTTACGCAAGCTCTTACCGTCTTCATCAAAATAATCGAGGCCGTTGCCCTGATCGTAGGGAACCGCATAATAGCCGCTGCCGAAATGATTGAAGTAAATCCCGCTAATACCCCGGATACCGATGGGCGTTCCTTCCACCTGTACTTCCTCATAAATCAGTTTAAACTGGTCGCCACGCTGCAAGCGCTGAAAGTCAACTTGCCAACCGAAAATATCCACAAACTTGTTGGTGAGTTCGTGCGAGATGCCCATCTCGTTTATGGTTTGTGAAAGCGATGCGGTGATCACGCCCGATATGGACTTCTCGATTACGCTCACTTCGCGCTGGCAGGCATCTACCTGCAGGTCGTCACCAAAGTTAAACACCACATAGTCGATGGCATTGGGCTCATACACAAACGCCTTTGGTGTGCGCAGGGAATCGGCATGACAGATGAAAGTGAATTTTTTATTCGGAACAATTTTTCGTACATCAAACACTTCACGTGGCAGGGTAGATAGCTGGTTGATCAGTTTTACCGGCACGTTGTATTCGCGCAGGATGTCGGACAAAAATTGGTTGCGTTTTATCCGGTCTTCCAGCACAACATGGTCATCAATAACCAACCCGAACATGGTAGCGTAAACTTTTTCTTCGGGCATTACCCAGGAAGAATCTGCGGAAACCGCTGTAAGTTCTTCCATGGAATAAGGCGTACTGAACAACAGCATTCCCGTGGCCATAATCCCTAAAGCAAAAAGCAGTTTTCGCATAGCTTTACCATTCGTTTAAAAAATAGGTTCAAAGATTGAAAAATTCGGGTATAGAACCCGTACTCAGTGTGGTAAATATATTCGAATTTTGCTTTAAAACTTACAGCTCTGCCTTATTTCACCTAATCGATGGAAACAGACGTACTCACCCAATTGGTTTCAACCCGGATGCCGTATGGCAAATACAAGGGCCGGCTGCTCTGCGACCTGCCCGAATTTTACCTGGCGTGGTTTAACCGCAAAGGTTTTCCGGAAGGGTCGCTGGGCCAATTGCTTGCTGCGATCTACGAAATCAAACTCAATGGATTGGAGTATTTACTGACACCCCTGAAAAAGAAAAATTAATCTCCGTACAACTCGCGGTACTTCTTCTTGCCGCTTTCCAAAAACGCAACAAATTTTTCCACACTTCGATCGTAATCGTAAGGCCAGGCCAGCACCCGTTCATCCTTGCCCAGCAACACATAAAACGGTTGTGCGTTGTTATTGAGGTGGGTAATCTGCAAGTCAGCGTTCTTTTTGCCGATGGTCTTTTTCACTTTGCCATCGTAGGCCGAGGTAATCCATTCCGATTCGGGTAACTGTGTTTTGTCGTCCACGTACAAGGCCACAATAATGAAATCATTTTTAAGGCGGTCCAGCACCAGTGGATCACTCCACACCACGGCTTCCATTTCACGGCAATTGGTACAGCCGTGCCCGGTGAAGTCGATGAACAACGGTTTGTTTTGTTCGCGTGCACACGCCAGGGCTTGTTCGTAATCGTAATACCCGCGCAAGCCATGCGGCATGTGCAGAAAATCGGCAAACTTGGGTACATCGCAAATTTCATTGGCGCGGGTGCTGCGCGTCATGGCTACCAAATCAAAATCGTGTGTGTGTTGCGGTGGCAGGTAACCGGCCAACGCTTTCAGGGGCGCGCCCCACAGGCCGGGCACCAGGTATATGACAAACGAAAAAACCAGCGTTGCCAGGAGCAAGCGGGGTACAGAAAGCTTTTCTATCGGACTATCGTGCGGTAAACGAATTTTGCCGAGCAGGTAAAAACCAAGTAACGAAAAAATCACAATCCACAACGCAATGTTGGTGTCGCGGTCCAATATGCGCCAGTGATACGCCTGGTCGGCAATGCTTAAAAATTTCAACGCCAGCGCAAGTTCCAGGAAGCCCAGTGTAACTTTTACGGAATTCAGCCAGCCCCCGGATTTGGGCATGCTCTTGAGCATTTCGGGGAAGAACGCAAAAAACGTGAAGGGTAACGCAAAAGCCAACGAATAGGAGAACATCATGAGGATGGGCTTCAATATTTCACCCCCTGCAGAAAGGGCCAGTACACTTCCCACAATCGGCACGGTGCAACTGAATGAAATCAGCACTAATGTAAACGCCATAAAAAACACTCCGATCAGTCCGCCTTGCTCGGCCTTCTGGTCCACTTTGTTTACCAACTTATAGGGTGCGGTAATTTCAAAGAGCCCGAAAAAGGAAAGGGCAAAAATGATGAACACAAAAAAGATAAACAGGTTGAGCGCCCAGTTGGTAGCCAGCGCATTCAATCCTTCCGGACCGAGAATGATGGCAAAGATGGTTCCTGCGGAAGAGTACAGGATAATGATGGACAACCCAAAGATGATCGCCTTTTTTATGCCTTCTCGCTTTGTTTGGGTATCCTTCAAAAAAAACGTAACCGTCATTGGGATCATCGGAAACACACACGGTGTGATGAGTGAGGCCATGCCGGCAACAAAGGCCAGCACCAATAAGGCCCAAAATGAATCGTTGCCATAGGAGGGCTCCCCTTCGAGAATGCTTTTGTCCAATACCGGACCTTTAACACTGCTCCACGACTGAGTAGCGGGAATAATTTCTGCAGGTTGTATGGGGTCAACCTGCGGTTCCTGTGGTTCTTCGTTTTTTGGTTTCTGTTCTTCCGGCTCTGCTCCTTTCTTCTTTACCTCCTCACCGGTAACGGTTATGCCGGTAAAAATAAAATCACCATCGAAGGGAATACACTTGCCGTCCACTTCGGTGCAGGTTTGTCCGTCATACTCACCTTTCAGCACCAGGTTTTTGCCCAGCACTTTTATTTTTTGCCGGAACTCCCCGACCCCTTCAAAGTATTTTACATCGCAATCAAAGATATTATCGTGCTTGGCTTTGGGATTGATGGCTCGCAGGCCGCCCACCAATTCAAAACTCGGGTGCCGCTCAAAGGTAACGGTAGTCAGCATCGGGCCACAGTCGGGATCGAAGTCGTTGGCATATACATACCAGTTGCGGTCAACCGTTACTTTAAAGATGAGCTCCAACTCCTCACCGGTTTTTACCGAAGTTTTGGCTGGCGCCCACGACCATTTTACCGGGGTTAAAATCTGCGCATCAGAAAAAGAGAAGGAGAAAAGAGTAAGAATCAGTATGGACAGTCGGCTCATAGCATTTTCATTAAAACGGAAGCATAACACAGCGAGGCGCAAAATAGTTGATTGGTTTTATAGAAACGCGGTGAAAACCAGGAATTATGACGGGTGCGCGACATTCGTCCGCCATCTGGCGGCAATCACTGCCAGCAAAATCAGGATTACTGCCAGCAGTCCGAAGCGCAACAAGTGCGCAGCCAGCAGCCAACCCGAGGCGGGCAAGGTGTGCACCAGAATGCCCACCGGCAAGAGCGCGTATTTCATTAACCCGGACGCAGACCTTTCCATCGCACTTTCATGCGGAAAGGCGAATCCCAAAAACAAAAAAGCAAAGTAGGCGAAGTGCCATTTTACGGAACTTATCACCATGAGGGTTTGAATGTTTTCCGGATCGATGGTGAGTGCGTGGCGTAACGATTCGATGTACATAAGGAACTCGCTGTTCTCAATTACATCGAGAATTGAGGTAGCCGATATACAGGCCACGGATAAGGCCAGGAAAAACTTTCGGTCCTCCCGCCATAATACGAGTGCCAGGAAAATTCCTAGCAACCAGTACAAGGCAATGAACAATCCATCGATGGCAAGAATTGCCCGCAGCCAATGCTCCCCGTTTGTTAATGCTGCAAGGTATTCATCATACGATTGAACAACTTCAATGTATTGCTGATTAACACCTGTTGCCAGTGAAATTGAAAACATCCATACCAGCAACAACAACGTGGCAATGGCAACGGGTGTAATGTAGCGGGTGTAATTCAAGCTTAATGGTTTAGCTGTTACTCATCCTTTGCGTAGTGCTGATAAAACGAAACAATGGTTTCAATGCCCACTAAAAAGTTTTTTACACCGTAGTGTTCGTTGGGCGAATGAATGGCATCGGAATCAAAGCCGAATCCCATCAGTACTGTGTCCAATCCCAACTCCTTTTTGAATAGCGACACGATGGGAATGCTTCCGCCATCGCGGGTGGGGATGGGCGCTTTTCCAAACACTTCGGTAAAGGCTGCACTTGCAGCTTTGAAGGCGGGCGAATCGGTAGGGGTTACGGCCGCCTGACCACCGTGCAACGGAGTAACTTTTACCTTCACCGACTTCGGTGCGAGCGACAAAAAATGTTTTGTGAACAATTCGGTGATTTCCTTATTCTCCTGATCGGGCACCAGGCGCATTGAAATTTTTGCGTACGCTTTTGACGGTAACACCGTTTTTGCACCTTCACCGGTATACCCGCCCCAGATGCCGTTCACATCCAATGTCGGGCGAATGCCGGTTCGCTCTACTGTGGTGTACCCCTTTTCACCCTGGATCTCGTCAATGCCCAGCTCCTTTTTATACGCCTCCAGGTTGAAGGGGGCTTTATTGATGGCTTCGCGCTCTGCCGCGCTTAGCTCCGCTACTTTATCGTAAAAACCGGGGATGGTTACGCGGCCGTTTTCATCGTGCAGGGAAGCAATCATTTTGCTCAGCACATTGACCGGGTTGGCGACCGCGCCCCCGTATACCCCGGAGTGCAGATCGCGGTTAGGGCCGGTTACTTCAACTTCCACATAACTCAAGCCGCGCAAGCCGGTAGTAATGGAAGGATGCTCCAGCGAAATCATGGCGGTATCGGAAATGAGAATGATGTCGGCCTTCAGCTTCTCTTTATTATCCTTTACAAATTGTTCCAGGTGCTCGGAGCCCACTTCTTCTTCGCCTTCGATCATGAACTTCACGTTGCACGTTAGGGTGTTCAGCTTCATCATGGCTTCAAAGGCTTTCACGTGCATGTACACCTGGCCTTTATCATCGCACGAACCGCGCGCATAAATTTTTCCGGCTTTGATTACCGGCTCGAAGGGTGGCGATTGCCAAAGGTCAAGCGGATCGGGCGGTTGCACATCGTAATGCCCGTATACCAAAATGGTGGGCAGTGCCGGGTTGATAATTTTTTCTGCGTATACAATCGGGTGGCCGGGTGTTTCGCACAATTCCGCCTTGTCAACGCCTGCTGCAATCAGTTTTTGCTTCAGGTATTCGGCCGCCTGGCGCACATCGTTTTTATGCCGGCTGTCGGCACTTACGGATGGGATGCGCAACAAGTCGAACAACTCGTCCAGAAACCGTTGCTGGTTTGCGTCAATGTATTCTTTTACCATAATCCTAAAATTAGCGGGGTGAAATTAAGTTATTCCCCGATCGAGAAAAAATTACCCAGGTGTTTCTCTTCCACGGTAAAGGCTTCACAAAGCCGGTCGATCGATGCGTATTGCTCCCGGTGTTGCGTTTTGAAGTGTTCATACGCTGCCTGGGAAGTCCACCGGTCGAGGGTTATATACACCTGGTTATCGGCATCCCGTACCAGTAATTCAGTGCCGTGGTATTCCTTGCTTTGGCGGAAAAACTTTACCCACTCCCCTTCCGGGTTGTAATAGTGAAGAAAGACTTCGCGGTGTGCGGGGTTTATTTTGTATTGCCAGAGAATGGTGAACATCCGTTGAATGAGTAGTAAAAGTTTCCCGCAGATTTCGCTGATTGACGCAGAAAAAATATCTGCGCTGATCTGCGGAAAACACAATAGCCTTGTTCAAAATCCATCATCATCGTCATCCTTCTTCTTTAGGCGGCTTTTCGCTTTCGATTCGCCATGAAGATCGTACGGCACCTGGATGCCCAGGTACGTTTTGCGGAAGCGGTTGACAAACTCCAGGGTTTCATCTTCCGTGCCCGGTATAAAAACGGTTTCCCCGATTTTTGCCTTACCTGAATTCGTACGCTTGGCCACGGTTAGGTTAAACTCGCTGTTGGATGAATGCATCAACAGGCGGTTGTTTTCGTATCCGAAGTAATACCACGAATCGGGCGAAGCTTTGAAGAACACGTTAAACTCAGCCCCACCGTCATCCTCGCGTTTGATTTCCATGAACCCCTCGAAGGCTGCATTGATGTCGGTGCGATTGATGTTGGACAAGCCTAACGTGCCCTCACTGTAAAAAGCTTTTTGTGTAGGCGACCATTTCAGGTTCACGTTGGCAAAGGTGAGCGGCTTGGCTGTGGGTGGAAGCGTAGCCAGTGAAACATAGCCTTGTGCACTTTGCTTGTCGTATTCCTGCGCCAGGCGTTCGCCTACCAGGTCGGCCATTTTGTACAGCAATTCCGTATGATCACCCAGTCCTTCCTCGGCACCTTCATTCTTAATGACTTTCACCAGGTCGGCTGCCATCAGGTCGAAGGCGGTTGAAACGGCACTGGTGTTCATCATCACCAACGCATTCATTCTAATTTCGTTGGTCTCCATGTTCCCCGAACCGATGGCGCTGGCGATGATTTCAAAATCTTTGGCCGGTGGAAAGAATTGTACCGGGCCTTCAAAGCGCACGGAGGCCGTTTCATCGTTGTACGAAAATACTTTGCCCGCCAGTTTGTTGCCGGCAGCCTTTTCCGGGTCTTCAATTTTATATTCCTTACTTTCCACATCGTAAAACAAGGTGCCGCTGGGTTTAAAGAAATCATCGTCTTCGGCCATTCGTTCGTTCATGAAGGAGATGTACAGGGAATTATCGGCAGCCGCGAAGTGCAGCCCGGCTCCGGCCCGCACCCCGTCTTCCGTCATGGCCTTGTCGAAATCAATCAGCACTTCGGTTTCATCACCAGATTGTTCATAGCGAATCCAGGAGTTGTAATGCTTAATGCGTTTGATATCGAGTTTGATGCTGCCGGATAATTTCAAGGCGGGCTTGGTGGCGTACATAATCATGTCGCCTTTGTAAAACATGCCGGCTCCCAAAACAAGGTTATCTTTTTCGCTTACCGATCCGGTGGCTACGGTTTGCAAGGAAGCTGTTGATTGTTTACGGCTACCGCGTTTGGCTGTAGCTTCTACCGGCTCCAGGTGGAAGTCGGTCATTTTAATGGCAAACGTGTCGTTCAGGAAGTTTACGTACTGATACGTAGCGTACCCCGAAAACTCTTTGCGCGAAATCACATCCACAACACCTTCGGTGAGGCGGTGGTAAGCGTTCAGCGTATCGATGACGATGGTGGTGTTTCGCAACGTTCCGATTTTGGCGTTCTCCAGAATCAACACCTCACCGTTCTCGGGGGTGATCATGGCATCGGCCACGATGATGTACGGAATGCCGCTTACTTTCAACTCCTGGGTGTTCAGGTCGTACTCGGCACGTTCGGCATAGAAGCTTAGCGAGTCGAGGTCTTTGCGGGTAGTATAAAAGTACGAATCTTCCAGGGGCACATCGGCTCCTTTGTTCATGGTTACCTTGTTGGCGGTTAAGTCCCACCGCGCATTGGGAATAGACGTTTTAAACTGCGCAAACGGGAAGTTGATGGCGGCTTCTCCGGCAATTTCCGGGCTGATGTCGGCAAAGTTTTTTGTCAGGTCAAAGCGTACGCGCACATCGGTACCGTCAATCAATGGCTTGTTCGGGTCGGCCGACTTTACGCGGAACCGGCCATGCCGGGCCGAAAAATTATCGGCTCCAAAAGTCATCTCGCGCGAGCGTAAGTCGACCCCGCGTGTATCCAATCTTCCGCTGCCGATCAACCCGTTTTTGGAAACAATCACCTGCCCGGTAAGTTGTGCAGTAGCTCCATAAAAATTAAACGGCTTGTCGGTGGTGCGCAGGCGCATGTTGTCTTGCTTCGGCAACCACTTCATCCGGTAGTTGGGGAATGTTGCCTCCGGAAAATATACCGAACCAAACTGTTTCTCTTCCATGTAGGCTTCCTCGCCCATTGTAACCACCGAATCGGGATAGAAAATAAAATCATTCGACTTAATGGTAGCCGCCCAGAAATTGATAGTGCCGTTTGACCGGATGCCACGGTTATCGAGCCGGATGTTACCGGTTAACTTACCTTCACCTTTGTACAGTTTATAGCCCGAAGGCGGAGTGGTGTGTTCAAAGCCCAGCGATTTATCGGGCATGGTGTGCAGGCGATCTTTAAAACTCGGGAACATGCCGTTGGAAACGAACGTGCCATCAAAGTAAATCGCTGTGGGATCGGCATCGTTGAGGCTGTCGAGCTTGAAAGGCGGAACGGCAAACAACACCGACCGGTCGTATACGCCATTGAGTATCTCCGGCCGGTTGAAGTAAATCACGCCACCGGTTGTGGCATCCAGGCGCGGGTAATTCGGGATGGAAATTTTACCGGACTTATTGTTGGGTTTCGTAATAAATAATGTGCCCGATGATTGGGAGATATTTCCCAGCCCGCCCTCGGCAGCCGCCAGCGAGTCGGCTCCTACCATGGAGTTGTTGATTTTTTTGCGCACGGTTTGTCCGCGGGCGTTGGTTTCCATCGCATAAAAATTGATGGAGTCGATTTTCAGCAGGTTGATGAAGAAGCTGTCGTACTTCAGCGTAAAATCCTTGCCGCTGATTTCAAAGTTTCCGGCTGTTATGGTTCCGTTAAACTTGATGTCGCGATCCTGCAATAAGGTAATGATCGCGCTGTCGGGTTCGATGATTACGTTCAGTGAATCGCTCACGCTGAATTTCTCCACACCCCGCACCACCATCTTACCTTCCCTGAAACTGATCGAAGCATTCGGATACCGGGGCTTTGTAATATCGGCCAGCGCATACGAGCCGGGCAGGGAACTGATTTTCAAATTGTCATAATCCATCTCCCCTTTGAAAGCCAGGTATTGGGTGATGGCCTTTTCCTTTACGGTGATGATGTCCCCCCGTTTCGAGTAGGTGACCAGGCCTTTGATTTCCAGAAACTCAATGGCCCGCTGCACCGACTGGATGTCGAGGCCGTAGCGTTGGGCAATGGCGCCCGTGTAGGCTTCGCGCGTACCGTTTTCAATACAATACCGGGCAACGATAGCGAGGGGGTGAAATTTGAAGCCCACTCCGCCCAGTACATCAAAATCTTCGGGGTGGTAGTAATCGATCGACTCGATGATCATCGGCATGGTGGTGTTGCCGATTTGTGCGTAGAAATCAACGCTGTCTTTTTTCAGATCCCAGCGTACCAGCGCTGCTGAAAAGTCGGTGTTGAAATACGATGACGTAAACGGAGTATTCCTCAGGCTTCCCTTTGCGCTGGTCAGCACTACTTTGTCGGTGTTGTAATTGTAGCGCATCTGTATGGAGCTGTGGCTGATGGAATCGTTGCCGTGGTAGATGCTGAAGGCGGCATGCTCCGACAACACCCCAACTGTATCCCGAAAGAGAAACTCCCGGGATTGGGCCCTGAATTTTTTTGACCCGATGCTGTCGCTCACCAGAATGGTAGCGCGGTCGCCTGTTACGTTGGTACTCTTGATGGTGGAGCCATGCAGGCTGAATCCGCCCGAGTACTTCATGTTGGAGGGCCCCAGGCCACGAATGGCCAGGTTGTTTTCATAGGAAGTAAACCGGGGAAAGGTGGAGGGCTGTCCGTTTTTCCGCGCCTGCGACCGGAATTCAAACACACCCGGAATCAATCCGGGAGTTTTGCCGGAATAGTTGAGTTTGACCAGCGTGGATTTTATTTCCGGCTTGCGGACATCCATCGTGTATTCCGTAAAGTTGCAGTACACTTCTTCGGTCGGTAATCCGGCAGGCGACCAATCGAAGCGACCGCCCTCGCCCACAAATACATTTTCGGTAAGGGAAAATACACCTTTGGTATTGCGCAGCTCTACAGAGTCGTGCGCGGTAACAAAATTCAGCGTAACGCTGTTGAAGCGGATGACGGCTCCTTCCAAAGCGGGTTGCGGAGGCTGGGTTTCCCAGTACGGTGCACTGATCACCGGCATGGTGTCGTAGTTGTTGTTCAGGTTATCCCAGTCGCTCCAATCATCTGTTGCTGTGTCGTCAACGAGTGCCGTGGTATCGATTGGAGGAGGAACGTATTCGATGAACTCAAACCCGTAGGAATCGTTGCGGGCGTAGAGGCGGAAAGTTTTGTCGTAATACAGGGCGTGGTATTTGAAGAATCGATTTGAAGTGGTCAGAAACTTCAAAGCCTTGTCGGATTTATAATTTTCGATCACGCGATCGACTGTCTTTAAGAAGCTGTTGACTTGTGCAGGGTCTGCGCCTTCCACGTTCACGGCATTAACCAGCGCCCCGAAGTACTGCACAAAGTGCGGGCGCAGTTTATAGCCTTTACGTTTCATGGCGTAGAACTGTTTTTGAATGCGTTGCTGCTGATCGGTGCCCAGGTTATTCCAGGCGAGGGTAAAGCCCGAGCCGACCACCATGGCTTCGTGGTTGCGGGTGTTTTCCAGCACAATATGAATGCTGTCGGGGAAGCTGACATCCATCGTAATTTTGCTTACGCGCTGGGCATGAACAGCAGAACCGAGCAGTAAAAGGCTTAAAAACAGGTATTTAGAGGATGTCTTCACGGTGCTTAAACCCCTGAAATTCGCAAATAATGGTGAAATAAGCTAAACGCAAGATTTGGCAGGAGTATGGTGGTAAACGAAGGTGTGCGGGAAATCCTTATCCGACATGATCAATATCGTTTCCTGGCCGTTGTTGGTGTTGCGCGATAGAATGCGCGCAGGTTCACCAACA